>CAZXPO010000019.1:0-8147 GCA_964643165.1 uncultured Gammaproteobacteria bacterium
GCCAGGCAATTGGCCGATGGGGAAATTATTTTAATCAAGAACTTTTTGGCTTACCAACCAATTCTCCTTGGGGGATATTTATTTCTCCGGAAAATAGACCGCTTGATTATTTGCAATTTTCTTATTTCCAGCCAACTTTTTTTTATGAGAGTTTTTCTTGCTTGATTTTATTTATCATTCTTATTATTTCTCATTACAAAAAAGCAAAAAACCTAACTATTATTGCCATTTATTTTATCGGCTATGGATTAATTCGTTTTTTTCTAGAATTTATCAAAATCGATGCCGTTCCGGAATTATTCGGATTTCGCTGGCCACAAATTATCAGTCTACTATTTATTACCGGCGGCGGAATAATGTTCTATAAATCACTAAACCAAAAATCACATGACTAAAAAACTTCCGAAACAGAAAAATCACCAAAAAAAACTATTTATTCTATATTTTTTCGGTTTTATTATTTCCATGGCAGCGGCTATTCCAGCTTATAGCCAATCTAGTTTTTTATCTTCAACAGTCGGCTTGCCTCTTGTTTCCACTTTTTTCTTACTGGCGAATGTTCTAACTTTTTTTTCTATTCTTTTTTTTCCAGGACTAATTAAAAAAATAAAAAATTTCCGCAGCACTAGAAGGGTTATTTTTCTTTATGCTATTTCTTTGGTTGGTTTAACTTTTGCTCCAAGTAATCCCTGGATAATGTTTTTCTTTTTTGGCTTAATGAGTATTTGCGTTGCCTTGATTGCTATTAATATGGATGTTTTTGTAGAAAGTTTTTGTTGCAATGGATCATCAGGAAAAATTCACACCACTTATTTTACTGCCGTTAATCTTGGCTGGATTGTTTCTCCTTTTATCGCTGGACTCTTGATTGCTGCTGGAGGATTTGAAATAACTTATGCCGCGTCTCTTTTTTGTTTGATGATATTTGCCTTCTTCTTCATGTTTCAAAAAGACAATTTGGCAGACAAAACAAAGTATAGCGATTTAGGGACAATCAAAACCATAAAAAACATCTTTAAAATTAGCAAATTGCGTTCTATTTTTTTCTTGGCTTTTCTGCTGAGTGTTTTTTATAGTTTGGCTGTTGTTTTTTTACCAGTTTATTTGAACCAGACCATTGGTTTTGATTGGGACTCCCTGGGAAAAATGTTTTCTTTAATGCTAATTCCTTTTATTATTTTTCAAATTCCCGCTGGAATTATTGCCGATCGTTATATTGGAGAAAAAGAAATCATGATTCTTGGCTTTATTATTCTTTCTCTTTCTTTAATCTTTTTTTACTCGGTAACCTCAACAAGTTTTTGGCTTTGGGCAGGAATTCTGTTTTTTAGCAGGGTCGGGGCGGCTTTAGTGGAAGCAATGAGGGAATCTTATTTTTTCAAAGCTGTTGATGCTAAAGACGTTGATTACATCAATCTTTTCCGTGCCACCAGTCCGCTTGGCTATATTTTTGGCTCTTTTCTAGGAGCTTTAGTTTTGTGGTGTTCTTCCCTAAATACCTTATTTTTGGCTGGCGCTTTTTTGATGTGTTTGGCTTTTCCGGTATTATTTTGGCTAAAAGACACAAAATAGCAAATAATTGACTAAAATCATTCAGTTAGCTAAAATGCTTAAAGACACCTATTAGGCGGGTATTGTATAGTGGCTATTACATCAGCCTTCCAAGCTGAGGAGAGGGGTTCGATTCCCCTTACCCGCTCCAATACAAAAAACACCCATAACGGGTGTTTTTTTGTATTGGATTTATTTTTTCTTAATTATTAAAACAAGGGCTAACAATAAAAATACAAAGTGCAAAAATAGGTCTGTTGGGTTAAGGTTAAAAATAAATAATTCATCAGAAGAAGCGAAAAGATTCTTTCCGTCTATTGCCATCGCCCAGCTCAAAACAAACATCAGAAAAGCAATAAGTGCTCCATAAACAAGCTTGGTCCCCTTATTAAAGAGTAATCCCAAACCAGCAATGATTTCAAAGATGGTTGTTAAAATAGAAAGATTTTCTGGAAGTTTAAGATAAAAAAATTCTAATTTTGCAATTTCGGGATTAATAACTCTAAAAATTCCAGCAGATAAAAAAACCAGAGCTAAAAATACTCGTAAAATATTTTCTGGTTTTTTAAATAAATTGCTCAATTTAAAATTTTCCAAAATCATATTTTATTTTTAAATTTTTTATTTTTCTATTAAAAAAAGTATAGAAAGCCATCCTAGTCCAAGCTAACCCAACCTTAAAAAAACCATCTTTTTCAATTCTTCGAGAAGAATATAGAAGTCGGCAAGAAGTAATGATTCTAAATTTTCCTTTTTTTCCAATTCTTTGGCAATAATCATAATCTTCCGCCAAACAAAGAGTGTGGTCAAAACCACCAATCAAGTCATGAAACTCTTTTTTGGCAACTATTCCTGCACCAATAGAAATTGGTGAAAAATACTGCCTAAAAAAACAGAAAAAATTATATAAAAAAGCAAAAATACGATAGCTAAATTTGTTAGGATTAAATTTAAAATAAAAACCAGCACCAGATAATTTTTTTGAATTAAATTCTTTCATGACTTTTTCCAAAAAATCTTCTTGTAGAACAGTATCGGCGTCCAAAAACAAAAGAACATCTCCGCAGGCTGCTTTTGCTCCATTGTTTCTTTGCCAAGCTGGGTGATGATGGTTATCATCAACATCAACAATAAAATTACAGTTGTTTTGTAGGGCAATTTCTCTGGTTTGGTCGCTAGAATTAGCATCAGAAACAATTATTTCATAGTCTGAAAAATTTTGTTTTCTAATTGATTGTATCAAGCGAGGAAGAAATTTTTCTTCGTTTAGGGTTGGGATAATAATTGACAACATAATAATTTGAAAAAACTAAAATATAGTTTTAGCTAAATCCCAATATCTACTGTCACCGTTTAAGTGTTTGTGGTACCACCACTCAACACCCCAAAGATAGCTTTTGCTAAATTTGGTATCAATAGAATACTGCAGATTTGCCCGGAATTGTTCAATGCTGAATGATTTCTTTTCTTCTTCTGGGGAAAGATAAATAATTTTTCCACTTGGCACCCAAGGCTCAGCTTGAAGTTCTACAATATATGCATTTTCTTGTTTTATGCCAGCCAATTTGGCTTTTGCTCCATAAAACCAAGAAGGAAAAGGGTAGCGGATATAACCAGTAAATTTACCCCACACAACCCGATAAAGAGTGGTACCAAAAAGATCGCCATATTTTGCTTCTTTTTTCCAAAAACTTAATTCACCACTAGCAGAAACCAAGACTGGACGATCATCTATGGCTTTTATGGCCGCCAGTTCTTTCTTGAAAAATTCCTCATCACTATCTGGACAAACACCAAAAGCATCAAAGAATGGTTCATTTTCTAATTGCCAAATTATTATGGATTTATTATCTTTATAGTGAGCTACTGCCTCTTGAATCATTTTGACAGCTTCAATTTTTGAAAATTCCAAAGTTTTATTTGTCGCCCATGCTGGAGCGTGACATTCTGGCCAGCGAGGCAAGCGCCAACCTAAATTAACAATAAACTTTACATCTCTTTTTTCGCCTTCTTGAATAATGTAGTCATAATCAGAAAAGTCATAAACATTTTTTGTTTTTTCAATTTCATCCCAATATATCGGTAAACGTATTTCTTTGACTTTTAATTCATCGATGGTCGCCAAATAAACCTCTTTCCAATCCAAACCAAGATCTTCGCAATACTTTTTTGAAAAAGTGACACCAAAAAAATCTTGCTCGTGTTTTAGATCTTGTTTGCTTGGATAATTATCAGCAATTTTAAAAAAATAAAACAAAATCAAAAATAATAAAATTAAAAAAATGTGCCAACCAATAACAATTGGGCTTTTTTCAAAATCTTTTATCTTTTTCCAATTATCTTTTAGCATATTAAATCATAATAAAATATAAACCAACACCAATAACTAAAACTGCAAATAATTTCTGCAAGAAAATTCTCCAAGAGAATGTTTCTTTTAATAGTTTTGGCGATATCAAAGCTAAGACGGTGCTGATAATTAAAAGCAAAGCATACTGCACCCCTTGAGCAGCATTAACCAGAGCTACTGACCCTAAAAATATTGCATAATTCTGAAGAACAAAACCAGAAGCACCAAAAAACTGACCAACAACAACTAAAAATTTGTTGTTTTTGTTTGGCTTCTTAAAAATTTTTAATATTTCTTTTCTGTTTTTTATATTAATTAAAAAAAACAGAACAAAAATTACTGCACCTAATCGGCTCCACAAAAAAGCGCTTGTGAATGACTGGGCAGAATAAGCATATTTTGTCATTAAAAAATAAACTGAATAAAAAAAGGCGGAAGTAATTGCAAAAATTAAAGAGTTGGTTTTTACACCTTGTTTTATTTTTAGTTTATTCATCACTCGCGACAACCAATTTCTTTTTCGGGGAAGAAAAGCGATAATAATTGCCCCCAAAATTAAGCAAACAATTCCTACCCATTGCGAAAAAGTATAATGTTCCTTAAAAAACAGAATAGAAAATACAACCGAAAAAACTGGTGTTAATCCACCAACCAAAACTAAAACCCTAGAAGCTTCGCCGCGACGAAGAGATTCATAGAGAGTTAGGAGTGCTGCCACAAAAATTCCTCCAGAAAAAATATTAATAAAAAACCAAAAAAATCCCGGCCACTGCAAAAACCATGGTGCGGCTAGAAAAACCAAACCACCAAGCAAGCAGGCAATAAAAGTATAGGCTTTACTGCTTGGTAAAACATTATCGATTAAAAATTTATCGAAAAGATTGGCAATCACTAAAAATAAATAGGCCAAGAGAGCAACAAAAATCCAAGACATAAGTAAATTATAATTTAGTTTTTATGAAAATATTTTTCTATATTATAAGTTCCCATTTGTTCGGCATTCAAATAACCGTCCATTGCTGCTCGTGCCAATCTACCAGATGCTAGCATTGGCGGCAACCACTGATCAACAAACTCTGGTGAAGGACTATCAATTCCACCGCCCACCGAAATCAACCAATCACGATTAAAATCTTCTTGCGAACCAACCGGGGAAGAAATCATTATCGGCAAACCAAGACCAGAATAAAAAGAAAGCTCCGATGGCTTGGTCCATAAAATATCAGTTATTCTTAGAACTTGATTGAATTCTTTGAAATATTCAGTTTTATTAGCATTAAAAACAACGTTTACTCCTTCAACTATTTCTAAATTTTTAATTTCTTCAAAAAAATAATCTTTAACTTCTGAACGACTGCCAGCAACCAGATTAACAATTAATTTTTTACTTTTAATTTGTTCGGATAATTTTTTAATAATGGTTACACCAATTTCTTTTTGAGCGCCCGCACCGCCAACAGCAAAAGTGATCGTTAGAGGTCTCTCTGGCTTTTTTTCAATATTTAAAAATTCATCATCTAATATACCTCTGTATTCTGATTGATATTCTTTTTGCGGATCAAGGTTATTTATTCGGCTTAACAAATCGGATTTTAAAATTTCTTTTTGGGTGCCAATATTTTCTTTTGGCAAAGGAAAACCGGTAACTATGAGGTTGTTTTCCGGCAAACCATACATCAAAAATCTTTTTTTTACTTTTTCGCTAGGAACAAAATATTTTATTTTGCTGTTTTTCGGATTCAAGGGCGCCCAGGCTCGAGAAGCATCGGTGTCACAAATAATACAATAAACTTCTCCCTGATAGTTGTGATATTCCGCTGCTTGTGCTGCAACAAAAAAGGTTGTGACAAAAGGAAGTTTTTCCGGATTTAATTTGTCCACCAAATCTTTTCCTAAACCTTTTTTAATAAAAGAATAAAAATATTTTTGCTGAAAAGTTGGACGAGATAAATCTCGAAAAGGATATAGTGGTAAAATTTTCTGAAAATAATCCATCACTGAAAAAACCACCCCTCCTAAAAAAGGAACCTTTTTAAAACGAGAAATTTTTTCATAAGACTTTAAGTTATTAATCCAATAATCTTTTTCCCAATCAGGAATGCCTTCATAGTTATTCAAAGTCAAGCTTTCCCCACCAGCCAAGTCCAGAAGAGGATATGCCGCTCGCTGATGTCCATAACCCATGTCGACAGCTATTAAGTTAATTTTTTTATTATTCATAATTTATTTAATATTTAATTTAATTATACCTTCTTTTTGTTTAATAAAAAAGGCGCCGAAGAAGGCGTCTTTTGGAAAACTTTTATTTGCTTTCTTTTTGGAGATATTGATAAGCAGAAAGGGCGGCGATTGTTGCTTGGCCAACCGCAACCGAGATTTGCTTAAACTCACTTAGACTACTAACATCTCCGGCGGCAAAAATTCCTGGCGTTTTTGTTTCACAACGATTATTAGTGATGATTTGACCACGACTAGTTCGATCAACAAAATTTTCCACCAAATCAGTACTAGCAATTCGACCAATTTCCACAAAAACACCGTCAACCTCAATATTAAACTCTGTTTTTTCTTTAATATTAGCACAATTAATTGTGTTAACGCTCTTTTCGCCAACAATTTCTTTGATTTCTGAATTTAAATAAATTTTTACATTAGTCTTGTTTTTTACTGTTTCGACCAAAGAATCAAAAGCACCAGTTTCTTCCGTTCTCATAATTAAATTAACTTCGCTTGCAATTTTGGAAAGCACTTCGGCAGCATCGAAGGCGGAATTACCACTACCAACAACCGCCACTTTTTTATTTCTAAAAAATGGTGCATCACAATTTGCGCAATAAGACACTCCTTTGCCAACAAATTCTTCTTCTCCCTTGATTGCTAAACGACGAGGAGAAAGACCCATAGCAATGATTAATGTCTTTCCTTCAAAAATTTCTGTACCAGAATAAACCAAAAAGGTGTTATTGTCGGTTTTTTCAATTTTTTGCACTTCAGCACTTTTTATTTCCACCCCAAAAGAGGCTACTTGCTCTTGAAAGTTTTGAATTAATTCAAAACCACTAATTTTTTTGATTCCTGGATAATTTTCTATTTCGCCAGCCCAAACCATTTGTCCGCCAAGATCTTTACCAATGATTATTGCCTTCATTTCTCTCCTGGCAGCAAAAATACCAGCGGTCATTCCAGCCGGACCAGAACCGATAATTATTGTGTCATACATATTTTTGAGATAAGTCCAGATATTTGTGGACTTTTGTTAGTATTTTTTTGAATTATGGAAAAAGGCATCAAACTTAGATGCCTTTTCGGTTGTGGACCATAAGGGATTCGAACCCTTTACCTCTTCCATGCCATGGAAGCGCTCTACCAAGTGAGCTAATGGCCCAAAAGTTCTATAAAGAACAATTGATGTATAACTTGACAAAAATACTTTTTTATTGTGTCCCCACCAGGAATCGAACCTGGATCTAGAACTTAGGAGGCTCTTGTTTTATCCATTAAACTACAGGGACTTCCCAAGCTTTTGAACCCAAAAATCCCAACAAAAAAGCACTTATATAATTTTACAGGATAATATTCTCTTTGACAAGATTTTTTATAGCCCAATTTTAAAGCCCCCCCTTTACCAATGCTAAAAATAGGCTTAAAATAAAAGAAACATAGAAAAATAATAAAATAATTAAAATTATATGTTCAACAAAGACAATCGTTCTGAAAAATTCAAAGACGCCGAAACTATTATTGGCGGATCAATCAAAGTAAAAGGAAATTTTCACGGCCAAGGCAATATTGTAATTGAAGGTCATCTTGAAGGATCTTTAAAAACAAATGCTAGTCTTTTTATCGGTGAAAAAGCAAAAATAGTAGCCGATATCGAAGCCCAGGACGCAATTATTAATGGCGAGGTATACGGACAAATAAAAGTAAAAAAATATTTATCCCTCGGTGCTACTGCAAAAATTTTTGGTGATGTCGAATATTCAGAAATTTCCGTTGAACATGGAGCAACTATTAACGGCCAATTAACCGTTAAGTCAGAAACAGAAGCAGTCCGCAAAAAAATCAGTAAAGAAGAAATCATAGAAGCAGTAGCTGAAAAAGAATAGTAAAAAAATAAAAATCCTTTATTAACGGATTCTATGAATGTTTACATTTACGATGATTTTTTAAATAAATCAAAATATAATCGAGCAATTAATCGTTTAGAAATAAAATTAACCGATCTTGGTTTGAATGGCAAGATCGT
>CAZXPO010000020.1:0-7851 GCA_964643165.1 uncultured Gammaproteobacteria bacterium
TTAATTTTTTTATTTTCATCAATATCTAAGTTAAAAGCAAAAGATTTTTCCTTTGAGAGGTTAGTAAAAAAACTTTTGAAAGTATTTTCATCTTTTATTTCTTGGCATTTAATGACGGTATCTTTTTTTATTTTTAGAGACTGGACTTGGTCGTCATCCTTGTTATTTGGTAAGCGGTTGAGCAGGGAGCGAAAGCCCATCACGGAAAATATTTCAGCGGCTTTCTCTCTTGAAAAAGTTAGTTTTGCTTTTGCTAAATCAAATTCCAAAGGAGAATTTGTGTTGATGGTTGCTAGCTCTTGTGAGAAAAAAGCGCTTTCTTTTTGTTCGCGAAGCAAGTTAGCAATTCGAGGAGTAATTTTTTTTGTTTTTTCCGCTTCGTCGATGTTTTGATAAATATTTTCTAAATTTTGGTAGTCATTCAACAGACCGACTGCAGTTTTTTCACCAATTCCTTTGACGCCCGGAATATTGTCTCCCGGATCGCCGCGCAAAGCTTTGTAGTCAATTACTTGATTCGGCAGCAAACCATAACGCTCTTTTATTTTCGCGGCATCATAAATAACCGGATCATTTAAACCGCGGCTCATGGTGTAAACTTTCACCTGTTCATTCACTAGCTGCAGAGTATCCATATCGCCAGTGATAATGTAGCTTACTAAATTTTTTTCTTTTTTTACTTTTTGGCAAATAGTGCCGATCAAATCATCCGCTTCAAAACCGGGGCAGGAAAAGATTGGGATTTCAAAAGCTTCCAGAACCTCTTTTGTTAAAGGAATCTGTTCATATAATTCATCCGGTGCTTTGACGCGGTTAGCTTTGTATTCAGTATAATTTTCATGTCGGAAAGTTGGTGCTGCTTCGTCAAAAGTAACCACGGCATAACGAGGTTTAAATTCTTGGATCGCTTTCAAAAGAAAAGAGGTGAAGCCATAGACAGCATTAGTAGTTTTCCCGTCCTGTCTTTTCATGGTGGTTGGCAGGGCATGAAAACTGCGGTGAATGAGAGCGTTTCCGTCGATAATAATTAAAATTTCTGGTGTTTTATCCATAATTTGATTGTAGCACAAATACTATTATTTTAATTTTAAGCTCGGTTCGATGATTTTTCTAGCCGCTTCGCAGCTATTAATTCTTCCAGAACCATCATCAAAGCCGCTGCCGCAAGAACTGACGAATAAAAGCCAATTTTCGTTTAGCATAAATGGGTTATCAACTCCACCAGAACCGCAAAGGCCAAAATCTTTTTTGAATTCCTCAATTGTTTTGTAGCCAGCTTTATTTGATAAAACAGTTACCGAATAAACACTTTCATCGCTGTTGGAGGCATTGGCGCCACGATATTTGAAGGTATAAAAAATTCTCGGTGATTGTTTAAATTTGGCCACCAAATTTTCAAAATGAGACTCCGAATAAGAAGTGCCGCAATTATCAGCGCGAGCTTTTAATTCGGCCGCTTGGTAATTGAATACACCATCCAATTCTCGAACAGCAGAAATTTTTGGTGCGTCAGTCTTGAAAGATAAAGGCTGGATTTTGGGAGTAGTGGTGCTAACGGTAATTATTTCGGTGGAAGCGGTATTTGATTTTGGCGCTGGCATCAAAGGAGTATTACTGCTAGCGATAATCTGATTTTTTTGGTCGGCAGTATTTTTTAAGTCTTTTTGCCAAAGATAATCCGCAAAGGCCAGAATGGCAATAATTAAAATCACCACCAAAATAATTGCCTTGTTTTTTGTTTTTATTTTTTTTCTTCTCATATTTTTATTTTAATCCCTTTCTTTATTTTATCATTTAAAAGAGTAAATAAAAACAACCATTTAATTAGAAACTAAATGGTTGTCGTGAATGCTTTCTTCTTTATTGTCTACGATTACTAAATAGCCATCTTGGCCGCCGCTATCATGAATGTTTGTAATGGTGATTATTTTCTTTCCATCTTCTAGAAAGTTAGATAATGATTGGGCAAATTCTTTGCCAGTGCAATCAAAATAGTAGACTCCATTACCATAATATTCAGGAAATTTCGCTTTTTTTGTAAAAATTTCAAGATTTTCGTTGCAAGCAGCAGTGCTTAGAATTATCGCAAGAGCAATAAAAGTTAATTTTAAAAGAACGTTTTTTTTCATTTTTAAGCCTCCTTTTTTTGTTGTGTTTTTTTGTTGTCGTTATTTATTACGTTTTTTATCGGTTTTTATTTTAGCTTAAATTATAAATAAAGTAAAAAAGACTACTTAATTTGACAAATATTTGATAAAATCCTAAGCTGGTTTGAATATCAAAAAGGTATTTATTCGTTATTTAACAACAAAAAATCAAAAATATGAAAAATTATCAATCATTTTGGAATTGTTTATCCAAACAGGCGTTTTTAGAAAAAAATAGCCTCGGGAGGGTTTCCCTGGATCGAGATTATCCGTTTTTTAATTCATCGGATAATATTTATTTTTTAGATAAAAATAAAATTATTCAAAGTAAGGCCTATCGTAGGATTGGCGACAAAACTCAAGTTTTTTCTGATGAATATAATAATATTCATATTAGAAATCGTTTAATTCATACTTCTGAAGCAGTAGCTATTGGAATAATGATTGCCAGAATTCTTGGTTTAAATCAATCATTAGTGGAATCGATATTATTAGTTCATGATATTGGCCACACCCCCTTTGGACATTTGGGAGAAAATAGAATTTCTTTGATTTCTGGAAAAAAATTCAAGCATTCAGTTATGAGTGTTGTAATTGCTCAAAAAGTGGAGCGTTCAGGGGCGGGAATGAATCTGTCTTTTGAAACTTTGGAAGGCGGATTATATCATTCTCGAGAAGACGACAACTTGGAAATAAAAGAAAAATATCCTCTTGAATATGGCGTTGGCATGTTGGCTGACAAAATTTCTTATGTCTTTTCAGATTTAAATGACGCCCTAAGCTGCGGCTATTTAACTCAAAAAGAATTGCCTGATGAATTCTTTTTCTTTGGTAAAAATCAAAGAGAAAGGATTTCTAACCTAATTTTTGCCTTAGTAATAGAAAGCTGCGAAGAGAATACTCTATCCTTTAACAAAAGCGAAGCCGCAATAAAATTTAAAGATCTTCGCAGTTGGTCTTACGAAAATTTCTATCGTAAAATGGATCGTACCAGCTTAACTAAAAAACTAAACGAAGTTTGTTTGTTCATGGAGGGTGAAGCGCCGTTGTTTGGTCAAGATTATTTATTGCCAATCGCTTTGATGACTGATAAAGAAATTAATCGAATTTATAATTGGTTAGAAAAGCATCCTGACCATGAAAAATTTGATTTTAGAACCTTGTCGTATTATGAGATTTTAAGAAAATTTCCGGAAGGTCATTTCGTTGATATCTTTAATGCCGATTTGGATCCAAAGAAATTTGAAAATTTCAAAAAAAGTTATTAAAAATCTAAAGCTCCTAGTTTTTGCTGGGAGCTTTTTGTTGTTTAAAAATTTATAAAATATGCTTAGGTTTTAAATTGCTGTTTTGCTTATATTAAACAAATAATGCGCAATTGTTGCTTAGGTTTTTAAAATGATTTATAATATAATCATATGACAAATGATAAATTAAAAATAAATGAAGCTGCTGATTATCTGGGGATTTCAATTTACACTCTTAGGCGTTGGGATAGTAAGAGCATATTAAAATCATCGAGAGTCAACCAGAGTGATCACCGATATTACAATCTAGCTCAACTAGATGATTTTTTAATTGCCTCTTGCGTTGATTTGGCGAGAAAATGGGCAAGTAATAATATCGGGAAAGAACCAAATGATATTTTTTATTGCGCAGATAGTTCTGTTTTTCAAGGAAGACTTTATAAACTAAGAAAAGCTTTGAACGAAAACAAAGAAATAGAATCTTTTTTTTCTTTATTAATTTCTGTCGTTGGTGAAATTGGCGATAATTCTTTTGGTCACAATCTTGGTAATTGGTTAGATATCGCTGGCATCTTTTTTGCCTACGATGTTAAAAGAAAAATAATTGTTTTGGCGGACAGAGGTCAGGGTGTACTAAAAACTTTAAAAAGGGTAAGGCCGGCATTAAAGAACGATGAAGAGGCATTAAGAGTTGCTTTCACAGAAATTATTTCTGGACGAGCGCCAGAAAGTCGTGGCAATGGATTAAAATACGTAAAAGCAGTGATAGAAAAAAATCCGTTTAGTTTATTTTTTCAAAGTGGAGAAGCTGAATTAAATTTAAATCAAAACGATTCAACGTTAAAAATAAAAAAAGCTAAAAAGCCAATCCTTGGCTGTTTGGCAGTTATTAAATTTTAATCATATGATTATCTACGTAAAAAAATTTGGCACAATTTTAACATCTCGCCAATTAGGGAAAGAGGCTCTGGCGGCGTATTTTTCAAATTTTGATAACATTTCTAATGATGAAAAAATATATATAAACTTTGACGGTGTGGATGTTTTTTCTCCATCTTGGGGTGATGAATTTTTGACAGCTTTGCACAAAAAATTTGGCAACCGTTTAATTTTAAAAAAAAGCTCTAACGCCTCAGTTAGCGAAAGTGTAAAAATATTAGAAGAGGCGAATAATATAAAATTTATTATCAAATAATCCTTATGAAATATTTAGTTCAAGAAAATATTTCTAAACAAATTTCTGTCACATATCTCCATAATTTTAAACTCGAGAAAGATACTCTTTGTCTTATTGAAATAATTGCTAGTGCCAAAAGTTGGTGGCAAAACCTCAAAGGTGGTCGCCAGTTTTTTAAAGACGATGACTTGTTTTTATCTCTAGACAGTAAAGAACTAACCACTTCTACTAATAGTAAGGAAGATGTCCGTTCTGTTTGGAACGGAAATGAACTTAAAGGAAGCGAAAAAACTATTTTAATTGCCGTTAATTTAAAAGCAGGAAAGCACACTATCAATTTAAGACCCCACCGAACGCCTTTTCTCAAAAGTATTGTTGTTTCCAGCGTGGAAGAAAACAAGATAACTTATATTCCTGTAACTAATAATAACCCTGCTCAAAAAAGTGAAGGTCGTCCTTGGCTAAGTTATATTATTTTAGATTTGTTTATAACTAAATTATCTATTTCCGCTGAAGTAGACAAAAACGGTAGGGACGATGACGATATAAAGTTGATCATTAATAGTGAAATCCAAAAGAATGAAAACAAACGCGCTCATCGCGATTGGTATTGGTGCGGAAAGGTATTAAAAGGGAAGGAAAAAACTTTTTCTAAAGAAATTAATTCTCAAATAAAACAATATAATTTAGATTTGTATTCTGACGAAACCCCTCGTTTGTCCAAAATTGAAATTGGTATAAAACAGGGAGAAACAAAAAGAATGCCCACTGTTGATGATCCTCTTTGGACCGGAGATTTTAAGGATGATACGGATGAAATGTTATTGGCGAGAGCTATTTTTGGGGAAGGAAGAAGTCTACCAGATAAAGGTAGAATAGCAATCGCTTGGTCAATTAGAAATCGCGTAGAAGATAGTAGGTGGCCGAATAATTATTATGATGTAATTTTGCAAAAAAGTCAGTTCAGCGCTTTTCGGGAAGTTGATCCAAATTTGGAATATGTAAAAAACCCTTTTTATGAAAAAAGTACAAAACAATTAGTGGCATGGAGAAGATGTTATGAAATTGCCGGAATGGTTATATCTGGAGAAATAAAAGATCCAACCGGTGGCGTAAATCATTATTTTTCTGACAACATTGACGCTCCAAATTGGACCAAAAGTAAAAACGCTAAATTTATAATGAAAATAAAAAATACTTCATTTTATAATTTAAAAAAAGAAGGCAAGGGAGGGTTTATAAAAATAAAATATTTTATAATTTTATTGTTGTTAATTTCTTTAGGTTTTGTATGGTATTTTACAATTAAAGAAAATTTTTTTGCTAGAAATAAATCTCTGCATGACGATATAATAGAAGAAAAATTTTATCATCTTTACATAAACCCGCAAACGTTGGAAATAGAAAAAATAATTTTTCAAGAAGATGGAAAAATTGCTGGAATTAAACAAATAACGAATGATGGCTATTTTAAAAGTAGTTTAAAATTGTTTGCAAATGAAGGGCCAGTTTTCGGTTATTATCAAAATTTGCATAAATCAGATGAAAATTTTAATGATGTCGATGATAAAGAAAGAGAAAAATATTACGATAATTATATTGCTTTAATGATTAATAAAAATGACGGCTCAGCTCCTTTTATGGTTTACAAGGGCAACGTTCACACCTCCTCTTGGGAATGGGAAGATAATAAAAATGTAAAAGTATATCTCAGTTGTGGAACACATTGCCTTTATTACTATATTATTAATATTAATGATTTAAATATTAAAGAAGAGGGCCACGTTTATACTGATGACAATACTGCGTCAATGTAAAAAAATGAAGAAAATAATTAAAAAAACAATTAAAATATTAACAATTGCTTTACTGTCTTTTCTGAATGTTGTTATTTTTTTATTTTTATTATTAATTTGATTAATTAGTTTTTGTAATCTAATAAACAAAAAATAGGCATTTAGCCTATTTTTTTTATTTGTGGACCCTACAGGACTCGAACCTGCCACCCCCTGCTTGCAAAGCAGGTGCTCTACCAGATGAGCTAAGGGCCCGATTAACTTGACCGCTTTATTTTATTATTAAATTTATTTTTTGTCTAGCCCCCCTTGCTTATTTTGGCATAACATTGGTTAAAGGACTCAAAGCCCAGCCGGCAAAGTCGCCGGAAGTGCCGGTAACAAAAAGAATTCCGGCAAAAATAATAATTAGTCCAGCTAATTTGTATCCTAGGCGAGAACCACCCTCGCCTCCTAACTTTTCTTCAAACCAGCTGATGCGGCCAAAATTTTCTAATAACCATTCAGTCTTGATTACCATCATTACGCCGCCAAAAATTAAAAAGATACCTAGAATAAATTTCATAATTTTATTTAACGTAGTTTAGTGGATTATATTTTACGCCATTAACTATTACTTCAAAGTGAATATGGGGACCGGTTGACCAGCCAGTAGATCCCATTGCAGCAATATTTTCACCACGATCAACAGATTGTCCGACTTTCACAAATAATTTTGAAGCATGGGCATAGCGAGTTTTTTTGCCGCCGCCATGATTTATAACAACGTTGTATCCATAACCATTACTCCAACCTGAGAATTCAACTTTTCCAGCAGCAGCAGCGTAAAGCGGGGTGCCAACCTTGTTCGCAATATCTAGTCCGGTGTGACGCCAAGAATAATATTGAGTAATGCGATGGCCTACCGTTGGCCAAAGCATACTGTCGCCAGAAGTTTTGGTGGTTGGCGCTTTAACTAAGTCTTTAATTACCGAGATGCCAGTGTAGTTATTTGTTTTTGTGGTGTTGGCAGCAACGCTAGTGCTAGTAATTAAACGGCCGCCAGGAATAATAATTTTTTGGCCGATAGCAATACTATTTCCTAAGTTGTTTTCAGAAATTAAAAGGCTTTCACCAATCCCATATTTTCTAGCAATTTTTCCAACCGTATCACCTTTAACTACTGTATAGATAACACCATTTTGAGGCAAGATGGTTAACTTGTCTCCTGGACGAATTAAACTTCTTTCACTGAGATTGTTTGCCCAAAGAATAGTGTTAACATTCAAGCCGAAAGCATTAGCGATACTACTGATTGTTTCTCCGCTTTTGACGGTGTGGTAGACAATACTATTTCTTTTCGGTGCTTGATTAGAAGAATTATTATTTTCATTTTCCCAAATATGAGGTTTGCTAATAAAATCTCCATTTTTTTCGATCACAAACTGTTCTTCGTCTTCTGATGTTGTTTCTTCAATAACTGCCGAATCGTTATTCAAAACTCC
>CAZXPO010000021.1:0-1336 GCA_964643165.1 uncultured Gammaproteobacteria bacterium
AGGAGAGCTCAGTCATTAAATCATTTCCATTAACAGCCAACATTTTGACGGAAACTGGGTCATTCTGGACTTTTTCCAACATGTACTGCAAATGGCGAAGTTTGTAAGGCATCGCCTTTGGTGTTCCTGATCCGAGTCGATCACCAACTCGCAAATCAATCAAATCTTGCAAATTTTCTTTGCCCACCTTCACAATCAAACGGCGAACGGAAGCAGCGGTGACTTCTCCTACATTATAATAAAACATGTGATTCCGCACCAGGTTTGTGACCTTCAAATAATCCTCCGTGGAAAACTTTAATCGCTTCATGATGCGTTCCACTTGTTTGGCACCGGCATATTCGTGATTGTAAAAAGTTGCTGCGCCGTCAATAAATTTTCTAGTTTTTGGTTTGCCGATGTCGTGAAATAGAGCTGCCAGGCGGACCCGCCAATCTGAACTTGGGCAAAATTTGAGAGTATTCAGATTGTGTTCGTAAACTTTATAAATGTGATGGTGGTTTTGTTCCATCGCCACGCCATCTTCTAATTCAGGAATGATGTATTGTAATAGCTTTGTTTCGTGAAGCAAATTCACTCCTTGAGCCGGAAGGTCAGATTTGATTATTTTCACCAATTCATCACGGATTCTTTCTTTGGAAACAAACTTGATTGCCCCAGCCAATTTCACAATCGCCCGCTGAGTTTTTTCTTCGATTGCAAAACCCAGTTGAGAAGAAAAACGAATCGCCCGAATCATTCGCAAAGCATCTTCCTTGAAACGTTCAGAAGGTTCACCGACTGCCCGGATTATTTTGTCTTTCAAATCACGGCGGCCGCGGAATAAATCCACTAATTCATAAATCTGGTTATCAATAGTGATTAATTCCCGGTGTGCTTTTAGCTCTTCTTTTTCTTTGGCCAAACGGAGTGCTAAGGCATTAATTGTGAAGTCGCGTCTTTCCAAATCTTTATCAATTTCTTTTTCAAAAAGCACTTCATCTGGATGGCGGCGGTCGGAATAGCCCTGTTCGCTGCGATAAGTAGTAATTTCAATCACATCCATCAATTCCCCCTTTCCCTCGGAATTTGTTTCTTTTCTTAAAGGTAGTAAAACGGTACCAAAATTATTTTCGTATTTGGCATTTGGGAAAATTGCCAAAATTTCTTCTGGCAAAGCGTTGGTGGTCAAATCCCAGTCTTGCGGTTCTCGCCCCAACAAAAAATCACGGACACAGCCGCCGACAATATAGGCTTCAAAACCTTTTTTATCTAATTTTTGCAATAATTCTATAATATATCCTGGAATAACCATAAATTTTATCTAAAATACTTATAAAGTATAACCCATAATTAG
>CAZXPO010000021.1:1436-7637 GCA_964643165.1 uncultured Gammaproteobacteria bacterium
TATGATATAATGTAAATAATAAAATTAACTTTTTAAAAACTATGAAAAAATCACAAGTTTTTCTAGCCGCACTTTTGATTGTTGCTATTGCCGCAATCGTGATTAGTGCTTTCGTTTTCAATCGAGAACGTCAAAATGAAGACCGCTTCTCAGTTTCCGGCTCCGGCATCGTTTATGCCAAGGCCGATATCGCCAGCATCAATCTCGGCTTCAAAACCGACACCAAAAAAACTGCCGCCGAGGCAACTGTTGAAAGCAGCAGCAAGATGAATGACATCATTAAGGCGGTCAAAGATTTAGGAATTGAAGAAAAGGACATCAAGACCAACCAATACAGCCTCAACCCGGTCTACAATTACACCAACGCTAAGGGACAAGAATTAGTTGGTTATGAAGTTTACCAAAGCTTGACCATCAAAGTCCGCGATCTCACAAAAATTGGCGACATTATTGCCAGAAGCACCGAAAAAGGAGCTAATCAAGTGGGCGGCATTAGCTTCACAATTGATGATGAATATGAACTAAAAAACCAGGCTCGCGAATTAGCAATCAACAAAGCCAAAGAAAAAGCAGAATTGATTGCCAAACAAGCTGGCATGGAACTTGGCAAAGTAAAAAGCGTTTCGGAAAGCTATTACGAAGGATCTGGCGTGGTGCCAATGTATGCCAATGCCAAAATCTCTCTAGATTATTCAGCAAGAAATGAAGCAATCACTAGTCCGGAAATCGCGACCGGCCAAAATGAAGTGAAAGTTGATGTTACTTTAACTTACGAAGTTAAATAAACAAAATTTTAAATAAAAAAAAGACCGTCTGGAATCAACGGTCTTTTTTTGTTTTAACATGAAGCAAGTCTTTTGCTCTTTTTTTGTTTTTTACCCAATCAAGATATTCAAGCACCGCTTTGTTTTCGTGAGCAGAATGCATGGGCAGTTTACTATCTAATTGGTACAGCGCTTCACGGCGAGATTTTCTTTCTTTGGCGCTAGTTGGAATCGGTTGTCCGCCACCACCCAAACATCCTCCCGGACAAGACATTACTTCCAGATAATCATATTTTTTTAGATTTTTTATTATTGGCTGAATATTGCCAATGCCATTGACGACGCCGACTCTTAATTTCTTGCCAGCTACGTCAACGATTGCCTCTCTGAGGCCAGAAATGCCCCGTACAGCTTTGAAATTTACTTTCGAAGACTTCTTACCATCCAACAAAAATTTGGCTGAACGAAGAGCGGCCTCCATTACTCCTCCCGAAGCGCCATAAATTGCTCCCGCGCCCGAACCATTATTTAAACAGAGGTCATGATTCAAAGTTTTTAATTTTGGAAAATCGATTCCTGCCTTCTTAATCATAAAAGAAAATTCTCTCGTGGTAATAACCTCGTCCACCGCCTTCAAGCCGCCTTTTAAACGAAGTTCTGGCCGGCTGATTTCAAACTTCTTAGCCGTGCAAGGCATTACGGAAACCACAAAAATTCTTTTTGGATTGATTCTCTGCTCTTTGGCCCACCATGATTTGATTAATCCGCCAGAATGAATATGAGGCGAACGAGCAGAAGTTAAATTAGGAATTAATTCAGGATGATAATGTTTCACATAACGCACCCAGGCTGGACAACAGGAAGTGAACATTGGCAGCGCTGATTTTTTGTTTTTCAAACGGACCAGCAATTCTTCCGCCTCCACCATCGTGGTGATATCGGCCCCGAAATTAACATCAAAAACGTAATCAAAGCCCAGCATCTTCAAAGCACTAACAATTCTGCCAGGCATTTTTTCATCAAAAGGCAAGCCGAAATCTTCACCAATCGCCGCCCGAATAGAAGGTGCGAATTGAGCCACCATAATTTTCTTTTTGTTCTTCAATTTTTTTTCCAATTCAGAAAAAGAATTTTTTTCTTGAATAGCAGAAACCGGGCAATGCAAAGCACATTGTCCGCAAGCTATGCAGGCAGAATCTTTTTTGATGATTTTAATTTTTCTGCTCGCTCCCCGCCCCGAAGTGGCCAGAAAATCAATTTTTTGCAAATCAGAGCAAGCATCAACGCAATTTTGGCAATCAATACATTGATTGTTATTTAATTCCAAAGCTTGCCCGCCAAACATTTCAATTTTCTGACGACCCTTCCGCTCAGGAAAAGTACTAGTGACTATTTTGTATTTTCTTGCCAAGCGCAGAAGTTCACAATCAAACAACAGCGGACAAGTGGCACAATGCTCAATGTGTTCGGCGAAAAGTAATTCGATATTTTTTTTACGGCTCAAGAGAACTTTTGGACTGTCGGTAAAAATTTCCATTCCCGGACTAACAATTGTTGAACAAGAAGAAAGCAGGCGCTTGGCACCTTTGACCTCCACTAAACAGACTCGGCAATTGGCCTTAATTTTTAGATCTGGATGATAGCAAAGAGCCGGAATTTTTATTCCGGCTTTCTCGGCAGCAATTAGAATAGTATCTTCCGGCAAACAAAAAGTTTTTTTACCGTTCAACTTAAAACTAATTAATTTTGGCATGATAAATTTCTTATTTTTTTATTTCCTTCAAATTCTGATAAAGCTGCACTGAATAAATATAAAGAAAAGGGGAGATAATTAAGATGATAATTGAATTTAGGAAACTCAAAAAAGTAGAAAGAATGATATTGTTTTCAGTGGCGCTGACGGAAATTCCTAACAACCAAGAGAAAAGATAAACCACCAATCCCAAGAAAGCCAAACGTCCAAAAACAGGCCACCAATAACCCTTCACCAAACTCTTACTAGTCTTGATGGAGGACATATATTTTTTACCTTCAAAGACAAAAATAATCATGGCAAAACTATAAAAAACTGCAAAAATAATTCCTGGAATAAACAAAAGAAGCATCCACAAAAGAACCAAGACTGAAACCAGCAAACTCAACCACAAGAAAGGCCAGAAGATTTTTTTACTCTCCTCCCAGGATTCTTTGACCGAGCCGAAATTGTTTTTGATCATTAAATAAATACCAGCTTTCGACCTGGTGCTATACCAAATTGCCACGGCGAGCGATGCTGCTGAAACAAGAATAATTAAAGCAATCAAAACAATTCTAATTAGTAATGATTCTTGACCCTTGAAGCCAATAAAGGCAGCAAGACCAGAAACCAAAACTACACCGATTAACACGGCGATCATTCCAAAAAGACTATAAAGAGAAATAGTGACCAAGCCTTTGAAATTTTCTACGTAAGTCTTCCAAGAATTTTCAAATAAATCGAATACTGGAATTAATTTTTTCTTAGCTGCTTTTGAAGCTAATACTTTTTCTGTTTCCATAAATTTATAATTAATTTATATTATTTTTATGATTAATTTTTAGAATATTTTTTGCATAGCTATTCAAAGGACTTGGAATACTTGTGCCCAGAGCACAAAAACTGGACGCGGCAAGATTATCGAGCAGGCGGCGGACTTCTCCTTTGAACTTTAAAAATTCATCAGGATTTTTTTTGAAAATTTCTAATAAACGATAAGTCCCTTCACGGCAAGGAGTGCATTTCCCGCAAGTCTGCTTGGCATAAAATTCAAGCCACTCACCAACCACGGTTCGCGGATTTTCAGAAGCCAAAAATACTCTGATTGAACCGGCACCGCCAACTGGACGTTTTAATTGCTTGCTGCTTAGAGCTTCTCCGCTCATATCACCACCGACCACCACGAAAAAGTCTCTCTGTAATAAATTATCGCTCTTTTTTAGAATTTCTTCAACTGTGGCCCGTTCCGAGAAGGCATAGACTCCGGGATTCTTGATTTTACCGGAAAGTGAATAGAATCTTTCTTTTTTGTATTTTCCTTGAGCTAGCAAGCCGACATTATAAAAAGTTTCTAAATTATTAATTAAAGTCGGTCTGCCAAACAAACCTTTTTCTGAAGGATAAGGAGGTTTTAGGCGCGGTTCAACCAAAGAAAATTCAATAATATTCAGAATGGTGTTTTCTTCACCGCTAATATAGGAGTGCCCTTCCTTAAAAGAAAAATGCCAAATTTTTTTGAGAGCGTTATTTTCTTTTTTTGCTAATTCTTTTTTGATTGGTACTAAAAATTTTTTGGCATATTCGCGACTGGTAAAAAAATAGATGTGGGAAATATTTTTATTGCCAAAAAAATTCAAGGCTTCACGCAAACCGCAGAAAAAATCCGATAAATAATTTTTTAAAATATAAGCATCCTTGAAAACTCCCGGCTCGCCTTCGGAACAATTAACAATGATTGTTCCCTGTTTTTTGTTGGCGGAAATTGCCGCCGCAACACTCTCCCATTTTTTAGCAACCGGAAAACCCGCCCCACCGCGTCCTCGCAAATCGGCTTTTTTTATTAATTTGATTAAATCTTTTTCAATCTTCATGAAATTATTTTGCTGTCCAACCACCGTCAACATAAACCACTTCACCGGTCATATATTTTGATTCCTCGCTGGCCAAGAAAACAGCAGTTTTGGCGATATCTTGAGCTTCACCAAAATAACCCAAAGGAGTAGAGGAAATAATTAAATCATTAAATGGTTTGTTTTCTTCAAGCCCTTTGGTCATGGCCGTTTTGATAAAACCAGGAGCAATAGCGTTTACTCTGATTTTATCCGCCGCCAAATCCAAAGCGGCAGCGTGAGTCATCTGAACCACCCCGCCCTTGGAAGCACAATAGGCCAAGGTACTACTCATGCCAACCTTCCCCAAAATGGAACTCATATTGATTATTGAACCGCCATTACCCAAATTCTTCATCGCCTTAGCGGCTGCGCGCAAACCATAGAAGGTGCCAGTTAAATTGATATCTATTGTTTTTTGCCAAGTGTTATCATCCGTATCCAAAGCACCGCCCATAGTGCCAATTCCGGCATTATTAACCATCACATCCAAGCGGCCAAATTTTTCCAAGGCTAACTTGATTAAATTTTCCACATCTTCAACCCTGGAAACATCAGCTGTCTGAAAGAAAGCGTTTTCTGTCGGAAGTTCTTTGGGAAAATTATTAATATCTGAAAAAATTACTTTTGCACCTTCAATTAAAAATTCTTCAGCAATTGCTAAACCAATACCAGACGAAGCGCCAGTTACAATTGCTACTTTTCCTTCTAGTCTCATATAAATTTATTTTAAATATTTTTTAACTAAATAAGATAATTCCACTAAACGATGTGAATAGCCCCATTCATTGTCATACCAGGCAACTACTTTCAATAAGTCACCGCCAACCAACATAGTGGATTGTAAATCAACAATTGAACTATAAGCATTACCGATAATATCCGAAGAAACTAATTCTTCGTTAGAAGCTTCAATAATTCCCTTCATTTTTCCCTTGGCAGCAGAAATAAAAGCCTTGTTTACCGCTTCAATGGTGGTTTTTTTGTTTAACAAAAACACGGTATCACAAAGAGAACCCACCGGGGTTGGCACGCGAACCGCCAAACCATCAAAAGAATTTTTCAAGGAAGGAATCGCATCCGACACGGCCGAAGCGGCGCCAGTGGTGGTTGGTACAATATTCATCGCTGCCGCACGAGCGCGGCGCAAATCCTTGTGCGGGCCATCAACCAAATTTTGATCAGCAGTATAGGAGTGGATAGTCGTCATTAAAGCTTTTTTGATGCCGAAATTGTTTTTGATTACCGCAGTTACGGGGGCTAAACAATTAGTAGTGCAAGAAGCGCAAGAAATAACATGATCAGCTTTAGTTAATTTCCCTTCATTCACACCAATTACAATAGTTTTTACTTTTCCTTTCGCGGGAGCGCTAATAATCACTTTTTGAGCCCCGGCATCAAGATGAGCCTGCACTTCTTCGGCACTGCGGAATTTACCGGTGCATTCCAAAACTAAATCAACTTTTAATTTTTTCCAAGGAAGCAAGCTTGGATCTTTTTGGGAAAAAACTGGATATTTTTTATTATCAACGACCAAATAATCTTTGGTGCTGGAAATTTTTCTCTGGTAACGGCCATAACAAGTATCATATTCAAGGAGGTGAGCCAAAGTTTTGGTGTCGCCCAAATCATTAATAGCGACGATATTTAATTTTGGATGTTCGTCTAAAATAATTTTAAAAGCTGCTCGACCGATGCGGCCAAAACCATTAATGGCAAGGTTAATTTTTCTTGTAAACATATAAAAATAATTTAAATAAATTTTATTAGTTGTTTAAATTATAACATATTAATCACAAAAACAAAAAAACAT
>CAZXPO010000022.1:0-4673 GCA_964643165.1 uncultured Gammaproteobacteria bacterium
TTGCCTTACACCAATTCTGATCCTCACGTTGGTTTTGCTGCTGAAATCATCAAAGCAGATGTGATTGCCAGAATCGAACGCAGTTTGGGAAAGGAAGTTATTTTCAATACTGGAACCGATGAACATGGTTTGAAAATTTTTCAAAAAGCGGAGGCTGCCGGTTTGGATCCGCGCACTTTTTGCAATCCTTATGCTGCCAAATTCCATTCTTTGAAAGAACTTTTGAATTTGTCCTTCACTAATTTTATCCGGACCTCTGACGAACATCATATCAAGGCCGCCCAAGAATTTTGGCGCCGCTGCGAAGCTAATGGCGACATTTACAAAAAAACTTATCAAGTAAAATATTGCGTTGGTTGTGAAATGGAAAAAACCGATTCTGAATTAGTTAATGATCATTGTCCGCTCCATCCAAGCCAAAATCTTGAATTAATTAATGAGGAAAATTATTTTTTCCGTTTTTCAAAATACCAAGACGCTTTGTTAAAGCTCTATCAAGACCAGTCAGATTTTGTCGTGCCGAGCAATCGTTTGAATGAAATTAGAAATTTTGTCGCTGGTGGTTTGCAAGATTTTTCCATTTCTCGTTTGGCGAGCAAAATGCCGAACGGGGTGCCGGTGCCAGGCGATGAAACCCAAGTAATGTATGTTTGGTTTGATGCTTTGGCAAATTATATTTCCACTCTTGGCTGGCCGGAAAATGAAAATAATTTTAAAAATTTTTGGCCAGGCGTGCAAGTTTGCGGCAAAGATAATTTGCGCCAGCAATCAGCGATGTGGCAGGCAATGTTGGCTTCGGCTGGTTTGCCATTTTCTGAACAAGTTTTGGTTTTTGGCTTCTTGACCGCTAATGGCCAAAAGATTAGCAAGAGTTCCGGCAACACTGTTGATCCTTTTGAAATAGTGGAAAAATTCGGTGCCGATGCTGTGCGTTATTATTTGCTGACGGAAATTCCGATGTTTGAAGATGGTGATTTTTCCGAAGAACGTTTGGCGCAAAAATATAATGCTGATCTCGCTAATGGTTTGGGAAATTTAGTGGCGCGCGTTTCTAATTTATTAGAAAAAAATAATATTGTTACTAAGCTTGATTCGGAAAAAGCGGCGGAAAAAGCGAAAGAATTTTTTACTGATTACCGTGCCGATAATTATCGCTTCGGTGCCAGTTTGCAAAAAATTTGGCAGATGATTGCCGTTGATAATGAAAAACTTTCTGCTGCTGCTCCTTGGAAATTAAGCGACCAGAAAGAAATCGCTGATATTCTTCAACCAATTGCTGAAAATATTTTATTTATTGCCCATTTATTACAGCCATTTTTACCAACTAGTGCCGAAAAAATTATTACTCAATTCAAGGAGCCGCAAATCGTTAAAGGCGAGGCTCTTTTCCCGCGTTTAAGTTAAATTTATAAAAAATTTATCATAAATTTATGTCTATTTTTGACATCGTTTTAATCCTGATTGTTGCCGCTTTTGTTTTTCACGGTTTATCCAAGGGCTTGATCAGGTTGTTGGGAAATTTGGTCGCTTTAATTATCGGTGCCTTTGTGGCTAGCCATTTCTATCTCACCTTTTTTGAATGGGGCAAGCACCTAATGAACGGCCGAGAAAATATTGGCAAAATCATCGCCTTCATCGTAGTTTTTGTGGTGGCAGCCAAGATAACCGATTGGGTCTTTATTTGGATTGAGAAATTATTTAATTTGGTTTCCTTTATTCCATTCACCAAGTTTATTAATCGTTTATTGGGAGGAATCTTGGGGCTTTTGGAAGGCAGTTTATTCTTGGGTATTATTATTTTTGTTTCTTCTCGTTATGCAATTATCGGTTCCTTGTTCGGCAATCAATTAATTAATTCCCAGACAGCGCCTTATTTGTTAAAAACAGTAGATATTGTGATGCCAGTTTTGCCGGAAGCCTTGAAGGCCTTGCAGTCCATTTTATGAGGTATCAGAAAATTAATTTAAAGAATCCAGAAAAAAAGATTTTACAGGAAATTGCTGCTTGTTTAAAAAAAGAAAAAGTTGTTGTTTTACCGACCGACACCATTTATGGCTTGAGCTGTCTGGCAACTTCCAGTGAAGCAATTAAAAAAATTGCCGCCATCAAAGGACGTCCTCTGGATAAAGAAAAACCATTTTTGATTTTGGTGTCTTCAGTGGCGCAAGCAAAAAAATTTGTTCACCTGAATGATTTGCAAAATCAAACTTGGAAAAAATTGCGTGAAAAAAAATCGGTGACGGTTATTTTGCCGGCAAAAGATGGTTTGGCGAAAGAATTAATTAACAAAACAGGAGGAATCGGTCTTCGTTTGCCAGCTAGTGATTTTTTGCGTAAAATAATAAGGTTAAGTACTGGTCCTCTAGTATCAACGAGCTTCAATATTCATCAAGAAGAAGTTTTTTCAGAAATGTCCGAAGCAGCAATTTTTTTTCAAAAACGCAGCCAGCGTCCCGATTTGATTATTGATGGCGGTCGTCCGAAAAAAAACAAATCTTCGATGTTGGTTGATTTGTGTGGAGAGAAAAAAAATATTTTAAGAAAATAAATTTTGAAAATATGAAATATAAAAAAATAATTACGGTTGCTGTTGCTTTGTCCTTTGCTGGTTTGTCTTTCTTCGGCGGATTTTATTCTGGCAAGAGTGTTCAAAAAAACACTTGTTTTGCCAGCCAGGATTTTGTTTATTTGAATAGTGCGGAAAGCAAAATTGCTTCTTCCAGTGAAGCGACAACAACCAAGCTTGAAGATATTGATTTTTCTCTTTATGGCCAAGTCTGGTCGGTTCTCAGTCGTGATTTTGTCAATAAAGACAAGTTGGACGCACAGAAAATGTTTTATGGCTCTCTGCGCGGTCTAGTTTCCTCAATGGATGATCCTTATTCGGTTTTTATGGATCCAACCGAAACCGAAGCTTTTGTTGATGATATGGCAGGAACTTTTGAAGGAATTGGCGCTGAAGTGGCTTTGAAAAATAATTTCATCACTATCGTGGCTCCCCTAGACGGTATGCCAGCCCAAAAAGCTGGCTTGAAAGCTGGTGATAAAATTCTTTCCGTAAACAGCACTTCCACCGAAGGTCTTTCCACTGACGCCACAGTTCGCATGATTCGCGGACCAAAAGGCACCAAGGTAAAATTATTAATCATGCGCGATGGATTCACTGAGGCCAAAACTTTTGAAATCACCAGAGATGTTATTAATGTTAAGAGTGTCAAAATAGAATTTCGCAAAGATGGTTTGGCAGTTTTGAGAATTTCCAGTTTTGCTGATGATACTTTGTTTCTTTTTGAAGACGCCATCAAACAAATTCAAGAAAAAAAGCCAAAAGGCTTGATTCTTGATTTGCGCAACAATCCTGGCGGATATCTCGACACTGCCGTTGCGGTTTCTAGCGAATGGATTTCTTCCGGCAGAATTGTCACTGAACAATTTTCTGATGGCAGCTTAAAAAACTATCTTTCAAATGGCAATGGACGTTTAGAAAATATTCCAACCGCAGTCTTGGTTAATGGCGGCAGTGCTTCTGCTTCGGAAATTGTTTCTGGAGCAATACTTGATTTGAAAAAGGGAACCATTATTGGAGAAAAGACTTTCGGTAAGGGAAGTGTCCAGACAATCCGTGAATTACCGGATGGTTCAAGCGTCAAAGTTACGGTGGCCAAATGGCTGACTCCGGCTGGCAATTCAATTAATGATACCGGTATTACACCAATGGTAAATGTCAAATTGAGTGTTGATGATTTCAATAAGAATTTGGATCCGCAATTGAAGAAGGCGGTTGAAGTTTTGTTAAAAAAGAAATAAAAAAAGAAAAAAGGACAATTTTTTTATTGTCCTTCTTTTAAAATTTTTTTGAAAATTGTTATGCGTTATGAAAAAATTGTTGCTTCTTCATAGCATTCCTCAACGGAATCCCTTAGAAAATTTTCCACCAAAGTTTGTAGTTCCTCAAATTCTTCTTGAGAAATTGTTGGTTTTGATTTTGATGGTTTGATTCGATTTTCTATCATTCCCTCAGCGCAATTGTTAGCAATAAATTTTGCTAATTCTTTGATAGAACCGAATTCTTCTTCTTCGAAGCAAATAAAGTTTCTTTTGCCGCGAATACCGCTTTTTTCAATAGTAATTTCTGTCATGATGTTCTCCTTTTTAAATTATTAAAGAATTTATATTGATAAATCCATTATAACATTTTATATATTTTAAGTCAATAGATTTATGATTAAAGAAAAAACCAAGAAAAAGTCCACAAAATACATTTTCGTGGTCGGCGGCGTAATGAGCGGAGTGGGAAAAGGAATCACCACCGCCTCAATTGGCGAGATTCTTCAAGACAAGGGCTACAAAGTGAGCGCCATCAAAATGGATCCATACATCAACGTGGATGCCGGTACCATGAACCCGGTTGAACACGGGGAAGTTTTTGTGACCGAAGATGGTGATGAAACTGATCAAGATATTGGCAACTATGAACGCTTTTTGAATCAAAATATCTACAAGCAGAGCTATATGACCACCGGGCGAATTTATCGCACTGTGATTGAGAAAGAAAGAAACTTGGAATATCGCGGCAAGTGCGTGCAGGTGGTACCGCATATTCCACAGGAAATTCGCAATCGTATTGAAGCGGCAGTAGAAAAAACCAAAGCGGAAATTATGATTGTGGAAAT
>CAZXPO010000022.1:4773-7577 GCA_964643165.1 uncultured Gammaproteobacteria bacterium
GATTCTTATGTTTCCGTGATTGAAGCAATCCGTCACGCTGGTGCCAAAAATCGCACCAAAGTTAATTTGCATTGGCTTTCGGCAGAAGATGTTAGTGAAAAAAGTGCCGCTACTTTCAAAAAATTAGACGGTTTAATTATTCCGCAAGGTTGGGGCAGTCGCGGCAGTGAAGGAAAAATTGAGGCCATCAAATATTGCCGCGAAAAGAAAGTGCCATATCTCGGTTTGTGCTACGGCATGCAGATGGCAGTAGTGGAATATTCTCGCAATGTTCTTGGCTTGAAAGATGCCAACTCGGAAGAAATAAATCCAAAAACCAAAAATCCGGTCATTCATATTATGCCAAATCAAAAAGAATTGATTGCGGCCAAAGGTTATGGCGGCACAATTCGTTTGGGCGGCTGGCCTTGTGCTTTGAAGCCGGGCACTCGTTTAGCCAAAGCTTATGCCAAAGTTACTGGCGAGAAAGTAGTTAGCGAACGCCATCGTCATCGCTACGAATTTAATAATGAATATCGCGAAGCGTTAGAAAAAAAAGGCTTGACCGTTGCCGGAACTTCACCGGATGGCAAGATTGTCGAAGCGATTGAAATCACTAATCATCCATTTTTTGTCGGTGTCCAATTCCATCCAGAATATATTTCTCGCCCGCTAGCACCGCATCCATTGTTTGTTGATTTTGTAAAAACTTGCAAAGAATTAAAAAAGAAAAAATAGGTTTTATATTGGCATTTTTTCGTCAAAGAGTGTATAATAGATATTGATATTATTTTATATAAGTGATATTCTTGCTTTCTATGTCTATTACTAAACAAGTCAAAGATTATTTAGTTAAACTTATTTTAAGTGGTTCAGATTTTGTACCATCTGGTCTTTTGGAATTAAATAAATATTTTAGAATTTATGGGCCAATTACTTTTGATAACAAAAAAGAAGGAGATGTAACTATCGCTTTTAGTACCAATTTTAAATATGGTTCTATTATCACATCTGCAAAATCTCCAGAGGAGCTAGATAAAAATATCAAAGATGCTATTTTAACTTCTTTTGATGTTCCATCTTCTTATGCGGAGGAGGTAAAAATACATAAAGTTGGCTCAGAAGTTAAAGAATATGCCCTCGCTTAATGAATTACCTGGCAATTTGAATAGAAAAAAATTAGCCAAGGCTCTAAAACGCCTTGGTTTTAGTATTAGCACCAAGGGCGGAAAGGGGAGCCATATAAAATTAACTTATACAAATCAAAAAACAATCACTATTCCATCATCTGATTTAAATAAAAATGTCTTGTATTATATTTTAAAAGAGATAGAAGAAATTACAGAAATAACTTGGGATGAAATAAAAAAAGAACTTTAAAAAACACCTTGTAGCCAAGGTGTTTTTTTGTTTCTTATTTTTATCTATTGCGTTATAATAAAAATATAAGAAAATAATTTTAAAATTATGGAAAACAATAAACACGGCAAGTGGATTCTAATTATTCTCGGCATGCTGCTTTTGGCTAGCATTGTCATTGTTGCTATTTTGCGCGATCGTCTTGTTTTCCAGGAAACTAGGCAAGTAGCAATCACCGGACAAGGCCGAGTTTCTTACAATCCAGATCTTGCGGTCATTAATTTGGGCGTTCAAATCAACAAAGCCAAAACCGCCGAAGAAGCTTTGAATCAATTAAATTCCAAAATGGCCTTAATTATTGAGGCAGTGAAAAAAGAAGGAATTGTTGATGCTGATATTCAAACTGAAAACTACAATCTCTCACCACAAATAGAATATGGCACCAATGGTGTTGCTTCAACAACTGGCTACAACGCCAATCAGCAGTTGAATATTAAAGTTAGGGATTTTGATCAAAACAAAGAAAAATTAAACAAAGTAATTGGCGCAGCTGGCAAAGCAGGCACCAACCAAATTAACAATCTAACTTTTGATTCTTCAAAGTTGAATGACTTAAAACAAGAGGCTCGTTTGTTGGCAATCAAAGATGCCAAAGAAAAAAGTTCTTCAATGGCGGAAGCGGCTGGTGTGAAAATTAGAAACATTGCCAGTTGGTATGAAAATTTAGTTCAACCGCAAACGAATGGAGCAGTCGCTTATGGCATGGGAGGAGCTGGCGATTATAGTAAAAGTTATTCTCCACAAGTTGTTGAAGGCAGTAGAGAAGTGGTGGTGGAAGTGGTAATTAACTACAACATCAAATAAAAATAAAATAAAAATAAAAATAAAAAAGAGCTTAATTATTTTTTAAGCTCTTTTATGTTTTTACTTGTTTTTATTCTTCGTTGAGAATTTTTTTAAATTCTTTAACAACTGAATCAAACAAAGCAGGAATTTGAACAATTAATTTTTTGTTTTCAATTTTTCTTGCTCTCAAATTATTTGATATTTGTTGTTGATAATCATAACTTTGAGTAGTCAAGATAATGGCTGGTCTTTCATCTACTTCTTCCAAATTATTCTCGTGAAAATTATAAAATGGTCTTTTTAGCTCAACGATCAAGTAGTCAGCATCTTCTTTTTTGCTGGCTATTTTTAAGCCAATTTGCTTAACAGCTACTCTGGTCAAAAAACATGTATCTTTTGATTCGCAGCAAATAAAAACTTTTTTTTCTTTCATCTTTTATTTTTTTCTTGTTAATGTTCCATTTTTTTGTACTTCGGGAGTATATCACAATTATATTTTATTGTCAAGAACGGTCAAAAAAACATCACAAAAAACCAATAAAAACGGAGTAAATTATTTTTAAAATTTTTCCACCCTTTGTTTATTGGCAAATTATTTTTGGTGTGCTATAATTGCATTA
>CAZXPO010000023.1:0-7410 GCA_964643165.1 uncultured Gammaproteobacteria bacterium
GCTTCTATTAAATTAAATTCTTCAATGGAACGGCCGGAACCTTTGTAGCCATCTTCAGTAGAAGTCACAACGATAGTTGGGCGATAATATCGTTCACAAATTTTTCCCGCCACCAAACCAATAATTCCTTCGCTCCATATTTTCTCTTGATTAGAAATTGCCGCCAGAAAAAATTTTGGACCAGTATTGAACTGCTGATCAATTTGCGCCCGAGCTTCACCAACTGCTTCTTCGGTAATTTTTTGACGATCACTATTTCGATTATTTAATTCCTTCGCAATCACTTCTGCTTTTGCTTGATTATCACAAACTAATAATGCAAAAGCGTTGCTGGCATGATCCATTCGGCTAGCAGCATTTAATCTTGGACCGATTTGATAACCAATATTCCAAGATTCCAAACGGCGCAAATTATCTAATTTTGCCACCTTTATTAATTCTTTAAGACCAATTCTTTTTGTTTGATTCAAGACTTCCAAGCCGCGGCTAACCAAAGCACGATTTTCACCCATCATCGTCACCATATCGGCCACTGTGCCAATAGCCACAAAATCTAAAAGGTTTTCTAGCAAAGAATGCTTTTGTTCATCAGATAATTTTGAGCGCGAAACCAAAGCACTAGCAACCTTAAAGGCTACTCCGACACCAGCTAAAAATTTGAAAGGGTATTTGTTGCGGGCGTCAGCAGAATTAATAATTAAACAATCCGGTAAATCTTCTTCATTTTCTGGCAAAGTATGATGGTCGGTGACGATTACTTCCAAACCGCATTTTTTGGCATAAGCAATTTCTTCTTTGTTTCTAATTCCGGTGTCCACAGTAATAACCAGTTTGGCGCCAGCCGCAACTAACTGATCAATCGCTAATAAATTTAAGCCATATCCCTCAGTAACTCGATCTGGCAGATAGACTTCAACTTTGGCTTTCAAAATTTTTAAGGTTTCCGAAAGAACTGCGGAGGCCGTGATTCCGTCAGCATCATAATCTCCATAAATAATAATTTTTTCTCCCGCTTTGATTTTGTTAATCAAAAGATCAACAGCCGCATTCATGTCGTTAAACAAGAAGGGGTCAAAAAAGCAGGTCTCCGGATTTAAGAAAGCCTCAATTTCTTCTTCAGTGCGAAGTCCGCGATTAAAAAGCAGCTGCGCCAAAATCGGGGATAATCCGTCATTCTCAGCAAAAAAATTTTCCGGCGCCGCAGGATTGAGCTGCCAAATTTTTGACATAAAAATAAAAGTTAGTAGAAGAAAAGGGAGCTAAATGTCCAAGCGACCATCGAAACTAAAACGATTAATGAAATAAAAATCGTTAAAATATTAAACAATTTCTTTTTTTTGTTTTTAATTCTCATATTTATTGTTGTCTTTTTAAAATTTTTACAAAAGTTTCCGCTGGTATCTCCACACTTCCCTTGCCGGCAGTCATCATTTTCTTTTTTCCTTTTTTTTGCTTTTCTAATAATTTTCTTTTTCGAGAAACATCACCGCCATAAAGCTTGGCGGTAACATCTTTGCTCATTGCGCTAATTCTTTCCGAGGCAATAACTTTTGCACCGACGGAGGCTTGCAATTTCAAAACAAACATTTGTTTCGGTAAAGAATTTTTTAAGATTTTAACAATCTCTTTTCCTTCTCGAAAAGCATCGTCGCGATAAACAATCACCGAAAGGGATTCAACGATTTCTTCGGCAACCATAATATCCATTTTGACCACATCCGCTTCGCGATAATCAAAAAATTCATAATTCAAAGAAGCATAACCAGAAGAAACACTTTTGATGCGGTCGTAAAAATCGGTCAAAATTGCGGACATCGGAATTTCGTAGTGAAGCATTACTCTCGCCTCGTCGCCATCAGCAGAAAGATATTCGGTGTTTTTGTAGATACCTCTTCTTTCTTGGGAAACTTTCATAATATTTCCCAAATAATTTTTTGGGGTCACAATATCTAGCTTTACCCAAGGTTCCAAAATTTTGGAAATTTTTGTCGGATCCGGTAATTTTTGCGGCGTGCGGACAATTAATTCTTCGCCATCGCTTTTTATGACTTGATAAGCAACGCTCGGCACGGTCACGATTAAATCGAGGTCATATTCCCGACGTAATCTTTCTTGAAAAACTTCCAAGTGAAGCAAACCCAAAAAACCGCAACGAAAACCCAAACCAAGAGCATCAGATCTTTCCGGTTCATAAGTAAGGGCGGCGTCATTGAGCTTTAATCTTTCCATTGCTTCACGCAATTCCTTAAAATCGCTGCCTTCGCGAGGAAAAACACCAGCAAAAACCATTGGCTTCACTTCTTGATAACCATGCAAAGCTTCTAGCTCTTTTGAATTTGCTTGATTAAAAGTGGAACTAATTGTGTCGCCAACACGACAATCGCCAACTTGTTTGAAGCCGGTGATGATGTAGCCAATTTCTCCTTCTTTTAATTCGCCAGTAGAAAAATAATCCGGCTTAAAAACACCGATGTCTAAAACTTCACTTTCTGCCCCGGAAATAATCAAACGAATTTTGTCTCCTTTTTTGATGCTGCCATTAAAAATACGGACATAAGCAACAACGCCTTTGTATTCATCATATTTTGAGTCAAAAATTAAAGCGCGAGAAAGTTCTGGATTTTTGGCGGCAGCCCTTTTTGGTTCAGGACCATTTTTGATTACCGAACGCAAAATATCCTCTACTCCTTCACCAGTTTTCCCGGAAGAACACAAAATTTCTTCTTCGCGACAACCAATTAATTTGATAATTTCTTCTTTGGTTTTTGGAACATCGGCAGCTGGCAAATCAATTTTGTTGACTACTGGAATAATTGTTAAATCTTGTTCCAAGGCCAAATAAAGATTAGCCAAAGTTTGAGCCTGAATACCTTGGGTGCAATCCACTAACAAAACAGCCGTTTCCACAGCAGCCAAAGAACGGGAAACTTCATAGGAAAAATCCACGTGTCCCGGAGTATCGATTAGGTTTAGTTGATAACCATCATAATCCATGGTTACCGGTTGTAATTTGATTGTAATACCGCGTTCGCGCTCAATATCCATCCCATCCAAAATCTGATCTTTCATTTTGCGCTTATCTACCGCTCCAGTGATTTCTAACATTCTATCGGCCAAGGTTGATTTCCCGTGGTCAATATGAGCAATAATACAAAAATTCCTTATTTTTTCGCTTCTATTCATAAATTTATCTTACTTTATTTGCTGCCAGTGGTCAATAAAAGGCCATTTTCATGGTCTTTTATGTTTAATTAATTTAATTTCCTCTTGCTTCGCTTTGGTCGCCGACGTTTAATTTTTTAAACGGCAATTTTTTGGATAAAACCCGAGAAAAGCTTTCCATTTCTTCGCTGCCCAACATTTTACAAACAAACAAATAGGTTAAAGCGCCAACAAGCAAAGAAGTTGATAGTTGAATAAAAACCCCCTTGAAAGTGGTCATATCGATAAAAGGCCAAACCGCCAATTTGGAAATTTGAATTGCCACACCAGACAAAAGAGCGGCAGCAGAATATTTTAGAGCGGAAATAAGAATTGGAAAAGCGTTAAGGATGGGAATTTCAATATAGAGAAATATCCATAACAAGATAAAATTAAAAATACTAGAAATTGAAGCGGCAATCGCCAAACCAGTCACTCCCATTTTTCTACCCAAATACCAAGAAAGAATTAAATTACTCAAGACACTTAAACCTCCAATATACAAAGGAGTTTTTGAATCGTGGCGAGCATAAAAAACCCTCACCAACAGCGGAGCGGCGGCTTGCGCAACTAGGGAAATGGAAAAAATTCCCAAAGCATTCATAGTTAAAACCGTATCATTCCAATCAAAAGCGCCGGTTCCATAAACAACACGAATAATCTGGGCACGGAGAGTGATAATAAAAACCGTCGTCGGAATCACAAAAAACATAATCTGCCGCATGGTGGAGCTAAATTTTTCAATCAAGATTTTTGGTTCAAAAGCATATTCTGAAAAAGAAGGAAAGGCAGCAATAGCAAAAGAAACACCAAAAACGCCAACCGGAAAAGACTGTAGATTGTTGGCAAAATTAAAAACAGTCAAAGTTCCGCTAGGCAACAAAGAGGCGATAATAGTAGTAAATAGTAAACCAATTTGAGAAACGGCCAAACTAAGCGTTCGCGGCACCATCATGCGGCCGATTTTTCTGGTATTTTTGTCGCGCCAATTTAAAACCATCGACCAACGGAAACCCAAACGAAAAACTGAAGGCAATTGAATCGCAGCGTGAAAAAAAGCACCAATCACCACCCCCCAAGCGAGACCATAAATTCCGCAAGACTTAGAAAGAAAAATTGCACCAAAAATAATTCCCAAATTATAAACCATCGGAGCGATGGAATAAATCAGAAAACGTTTAGTTGATTGGAGAATGCCGCCCAAAACACCGGAAATACCCAAAAACAAAGGCGAAAGAAACATTATTCTAGTCAAATTGGCCGTTAATTTTTGCGCTTCCGGATTAAAACCGGGAGCAATAACCTTGATTAAAGGATTGGCAAAAATTATGCCAAAAATTGAAAGAATCAAAATTGCGAGAGATAAAAAGTTCAAGACATTGCTCGCCAAATACCAAGCCTCTTTGTTTTCTGATTCTTCTTTTTTTAGAAGAGTAGTAAAAATCGGGATAAAACCAGCAGATAAGGCCCCTAAAACCACCAAATTAAAAACCAAATCCGGCACTCTGAAAGCGGCATAATAAATATCTAATAATTCTCCAGCACCAAATTGTCCGGCCAGAATACGATCACGAATTACCCCCAAAAATCTGGACAACAAAGAAAATATTGCCACCAAAGTAGCAGCCAAGGCAATATTATTAATTTGTCCTTTTCCCAAATTCTTCGTCATAAGTGAATTATAGCACAAACTTCAAAAAAAATTCCGACCATTTTAATCAGGACGGAATTTTTTTGCGATAACAACAAATTATTTGTATTCTTCGCGAGATTGTTTTCCTTTATAGCCAGTACCAGCCGGGATTAAGCAACCGATAATGACATTTTCTTTCAATCCTTCCAAATAATCAATTTTACCGTTAACAGCCGCCTCGATCAAAACCCTTGGAGTTTCTTGGAAAGAAGCAGCGGATAAGAAGCTGTCAGTGGTCAAAGAAGCTTTGGTGATACCCAACAATAATCTTTCGGCACTTGCTGGATAATTAGTTTCCTTGTTGGCTTTATTCAAAACCTCTTCTTCGATAGTTTCTCCAGGCAATAAATTTGTGTCACCAGCTTCTTTCACTAAATAGCGGGAGAACATCTGGCGAGAAATAATTTCAATGTGTTTGTCATTCAAAGGTTGGCCCTGAGAAGAATAAACATATTGAATTTCACGAATAATATATTTTTGAGTCTCTAGACGTCCTTTCATTTTGTATAATTCGCGCAAATCAAGACTGCCTTCAGTTAATTGAGTTCCTCTTTCCACAAAATCACCATCTTTCACCATAATCATCGTACCGCGAGGAATAGAAAATTCTTTGATTTTTTCAATTTCTTTGAATACGCCAACAAACTTATCTTTTACTTCTGCTGTGCCAGCGGTCTTTGACTTAACAATTTCTTCGCCGATAGAAAACAGAGCTGCTCCTTTTGATACTTTTGCGCCGTCTTCAACCAAAACCTTAATTGCTAATTTTTTCTTGTCTTTGGAAGTTATACCAGAAGAAAGTTTAATTTCATTTATTTTTTCTGAGAAATAATATTTGTCTTGATCCTTTCCTTGATAGGCAATACTCAAAATTTTGGTTTGCGGGTTGGTGACAGAAATTTCTTTTCCGTCTTTGTCTCTAATAAGTTTTTGAGCAAAATCAATTTTTACCTTTCCAGAGACATCAGACATCAAAGCTTTTTTCTTTGGCGAACGTGCTTCAAAAATTTCTTCCACACGAGGCAAACCTTGAGTGATATCGTCTTGTCCAGCTACACCACCAGTGTGAAAGGTTCTCATCGTCAACTGTGTTCCTGGTTCACCAATTGATTGAGCAGCAATAACACCAACAGTGGCGCCAAGTTTTACTGGTTTGTTATAAGCCAAATCATAGCCATAACATTTGGCACAAATTCCTTTGTGCATTTTGCAAGTCAAAACCGAACGGACACAAGCTTCGGAAATTTCAACATTGTTGGCACGGAATTCTCGTAACAAATCTTCTGTTAACAATTCTCCGGCAGATAATATTTTTTTACCGGCATCATCTTTCAAATCTTTGGCGAGATAACGTCCAAGAATTCTCTTGAAGAAATCTTCACCAACTTTTTCACTTTCTTCTTTGGTGATAATTAATCCTTCTTCGTCGCCGCAATCTTCCTGTGAAACGATAATGTCCTGAGAAACATCAACCAAACGACGAGTCAAATAACCAGCGTTAGCGGTACGAAGAGCGGTATCGGACAAACCTTTACGAGTAGCGTGGGTGGAAATAAAATATTCCAAAACACCAAATCCAGCTTTGAAATTTCCCTTAACTGGCAATTCAATAATTGCCCCAGAAGGAGAAGTTACCAAACCTTTCATACCCAAAATCTGTACTGGCTGAGCCCAAGAACCTCTGGCTCCAGATTCAATCATAGAGAACACAGGCAAAACCTTAGTTAAACCTTTTTTACAAATATCAGCAACTTTGTCTTTGGTTTTGGTCCACTCTTCAACAACTTTGGCATATCTTTCACTGTCGGTTAACAAGCCTTCTTCGTATTGTTCTTGAATCAATTCAACTTGAGCGTTGGCGTCTTCAATTAATTTGTCTTTTTCAGGCAAAGAAGGTAAATCCCCAAAACCCCAAGACAAACCTGATTTGGTGATAAAGGAGAAACTGCTATTTTTTAGGTGGTCAATAAAGCGAACTGTGTCATCTTCACCATAAAGACGAAGCACTTCACGGATGAAGTCTTTTAATTTTCCTTTACCAACTACATAATTGAAGAATCTTAATTTTTCAGGCAAAACCTGATTGAAAATAATACGTCCAACTGAAGTGCGGATTCTCTTGCCGTCAGGCATGCGAACCATGATTGGCTGGTGAAGTTTGATGAAGTTATTTTGATAAGCCAAATCGGCTTCATCTTCACTGAAAAAATATTTTAATTCTTCATCTTTCAAATCTTTTGATTCTTCATCAAAAATAGTCATGTAGTAAGCACCCCAAACAATATCCTGAGAAGGAGCAACGATTGGATCGCCAGTCGCCGGTTTCAATAAGTTGTGAGTGGAAAGCATCAAATCTTTTGCTTCTTGACGAGCTTCTTTGGTGAGAGGAACATGAACGGCCATTTGGTCTCCATCAAAGTCGGCGTTAAAAGCGGTACAAACAAGCGGATGAATCTGAATGGCTTTACCTTCAATTAATACTGGTTTAAAAGCTTGGATACCAAGACGATGCAAGG
>CAZXPO010000024.1:0-6781 GCA_964643165.1 uncultured Gammaproteobacteria bacterium
TTCCCGCACCAACTGCGCCAGCAATTGCTTTTCTCTTTGAAAAAGCATAAGCCCCAGCAGCACCGGCGGCCATTGGTTTCACAAGACCTTTATTGATTGCTCCTATTCCCTTGTTGGCCATTCCGCCCGCAGCACCACCAATGCTTTTTGCGACTTTTAAACCGCCAAAAAGCATGGCGATGGAAATCACAAAATTGAGCATATTGTCTGGCGAGCCGGCTTGGGTGATTGAATTTGATCCGTCAGAAGAAATGCCTTTGGCACTTGGCTTGTCAGCACTTATACCGCTTGAGCCAACTGAATCTTGTCCAGTCCCCAAAGCAGCAAAAGATAACCAAATAAAGAAAGCAAGCACTGGACCAACAATTAAATTTTTTGTGAATTCACCCCACCACTCTCCGGAATATTTTTTACCAGCCGGAAAAGCTCCCAACAAATAGGCCAAAGGAGAGAGCACAACATAGATCCAAATAATCACAATACGAACAGCTAGCATGATCATCATGGTGATGATTGTTATCAAGGCAACAATTACATAAACCAAGGCCAAAACATAAGAACCCATAATGGACCAAGCGGTGATATTTGCTTCTTCAGCACCTCCCTCCTTCATAGAAGTAAGCGCATCAAGGCCAAGAATTTTGGTGAGATTCTCACCACCGACATCTTTGAAGGAATTAACAAAAGTAAGCATCACCACCTGAGAAACATCAATCAACAATCCACAAATCATTTTGGAAAAATTAATCAAAATAGCCATGATGATTAATTTTGGCAAAAGTTTTTCGTAGGTATAATCTTTGACTCGCAAAATTGTGGCAAAAGCAATAATCAACATGATTACCACAAAAAACATATTGCAAATATCACGCACAATTTTCCAACCCAAAACCACTGCTGGAGCATTAATAAAATTATTCCACTGAGCAAGCCAAATCAAACCTTGCATCACCAAAGTTAATACCCAGCCAAGAGCATAAACAATTCCATAAACTATCCAGCCAAGAAAAGTGGCAACAGCGTCACTTATAGCAGCATTAGCCACTCCCGCAAAAGAAAATCCAACAATTATCACCAAAAAAATCACCATCAAAAACCGTGGCTGTAAATATTTTGCTTTCAAAAATGGTAGCTTAAACATTTTTTTAAAATTAAATATCAAGAAAATAATAAATTAGGAGCTAGCAAAAAATCCAGCGATTGCCCCAGCGATTTTTTTTAGGTCGTTCCAGGCTTCATCAAGAACCAAGCCAAGACCTTTCATCGGATCGGCTAGAAATGTTAGCATCACCGCTGCCATTGCCAAAAAACCAGCAACCATCAAGCATCCAGGCAAACAACTAGCCGCTGCGCCGATCAACCAAAATTTTAATTTTTTTTTGGCTTGTTTTTTTACAACATTTTCGGCAAGCTTCCCGGCTATTTTTCCTTGCACACCGCCGCCGACATACGCCGCAGCTGCCTTGCCGGCAATTTTTCCAGCCGCATCAACAGCCGTGTCTTTTGCTTTTTCCGCTCTGGATTGAGCTTGTTGTTCACGAAGATTGGCATATTCTTGACCAGGTTCAGGAATGTCTTCTTCTTCATCTTCTTCGGGAATATTTTCTTTAGTACCAGAAACAGACCGGTTCATTAATGACTGGTCGATAGTGTTTGAAGAACGACGATCTTCACGTAGCTTTCCGGAAATTTGTTCTCTTTCGTCGGCCATAAAAAATACTTTGCACTTGCTTATATTTTACAATAAATTGACAATCATAGCAAACAAAAAATCGGTAATTATCTTTGATAAATTACCGACTTAAAAAAATAAATTTGACTGACTAGCGAAGTTCTATTTTTGGCTTGTTTGGTGACGAACAAGATGGACAAGTGAGATGACAAGAACCGCGACAACCCTCCCAGGGCAAGACTTCTTCAGCCAAAAAAACACCCGATCCAACTGGCCAGCCGTTAATTATGACTTTTTGCCCAATCTTAACTTCTCTTGTTTTTTCTGAAGAATTATTTTCATCATTAAAGATAATTTGCCACTCATGACCATGCAAATCATTTAAGACAAAACCACTATTCCCTATAGATTCAACCTTTCCAGCCAAAGCGCCATTATTGGGACGATCCCAAGAATTGAGACGAGCATCAAAAACTGGTCCATAAAAAGGCACTCGACGAGAAAATTCTTCATTTATTTGACGATGTCCGTCAAAGCCAACTGTAATAAAACCAATAATTACACTACCAAACAAGGAAGTGAGAATCAAAAGATAAGCTGGGTATTTATAGCTTTTTCGAAAATGCTTCAAATTAAAATAAATAAAGCTGATCAAAAGAAAGAAGATAATGAGCCAAGCATAAGGAATAGAAGCTAGCAACCAATTCAACTTCCCCAGAGGACGAGGATAGCTCAAGCCAACTTGCTGAAATTTCGCAAACAATATAATCAGAGAAAAGGCGAGGCCGCCGAGAAAGGTGGACAAAATAGCCAAAAACCACAGAACAAAATCGCGTGCCCAAAAATACAGCTTTGGACGCGGCTTGATGGCTTTTTGTTTGATGGTTTCCAATACTTTATTGCTGAAATTTTCCATATTTTTCTTTTAATTCTTTTTTTGCCGAATGAATCAAGGTGGCAACACTGCCATTCGGTTTTTTTAAAATATCTGAAATTTCTTCATAACTTTTTTCTTCAAAAAATCTCAAAACCAAAACTTCGCGATGAATCGGCTTCAAGGAAGCAAGCAGAATCGATACTTTACTTTGCAAATCTTTACTATCCATTTCGCGATTTAAATCAATTTCTGCCCGCAAGCGATTAGCTAGAGCTTCGTCAATTTCCACCATTTGCGGTCGAGCACTTTTGGCTCGATGATGGCTAATCACTTGATTATGGGTAATTCGATAAATCCAAGAAGAAAATTTCAAATCTTGATCAAAATCGTTTAAATTTTTGTAAACCTTAATAAAAACATCTTGCAAAACATCTTCGATTTCTTCGGGGCTCAAATTGGAAATCCTGCGGACATATCTGGCTAATTTTTCACTATAACGATTCATCAAAATCGCGAAAAAAACTTGGTTGCCCAAGGTTAAGGAGACTAATTCGTTATCAGTTTTAGAAGAATAATCTTCGGGATTTTGCAGCATTAATTTAGCTCTTAACCCTCAGCGCACCAAGGGCAATTAGTTATACGCAAATCGAGAAAAAATGTTTTAATTATCAATGTTTCTTTATTATACCGCAGAATAAAGTCAAAACCAACAAAAAAACACCCCAAAAGGGCGTCTTGGCTCGGGGTCGCGGACGATGTTCGAACTAGTGTGGCTAAGATTAAAGAATAATTAAGGGTATAATCCTATCTCTAAATAATAATATCCAGTCACATTGAGAAAAGTCTAATAAATACGGGGCTAATTCAAGTATTGATTTATTGAACCCTTACTTAACAATTCCTTTTTAATTTTAAAAGCATTACCATAACTAATCATCCCCAAATATGAATTTAGAGATTCCTCTTTGTAGCTATTCTCTTTTAATTTCCTAAACATTCGCTTTTTAGTTGCCTGACGTAATACTTTATAGCTAGGAAAATTTATCCAACCCAAGAAATCAAGTCCAGAATTTAATGTTTTGATAAATAATTTGTCTGGGTGAAGCTCTAATTTAAGTTCACGTTTCAAAAATTCAGAAATTATGGGCAGAATATTTTCTAGATACTTTTTATCTTCATGAAAAATCACAAAATCGTCAGCATAGCGGATGTAGTATTTTATTTTCAACTGCCGCTTAATAAAATAATCAAATTCATTCAAGTAAATATTAACTAAGAGCTGGCTCGTTAGATTTCCGAGCGGTAGACCCTACGAGGAAATAGCCATAAAATTAGAAGAAATAGGTAAAATGTTTGGTGGTTGGAAAAATAGCCTAAGCAACCCGCTGAAGAAAAACCGCGATTTATAAGTCGCGGGAAGAAAATAGTTTCGGGCAAGAACAAACTCATTCTCAAGATTCCACTTGTTCTCTGGCTTGGCCCAATTGTTGTTCAGCCACCGCTTGCCATCATCATTGCGATTCACGTTGAACACCTTCGGGTTGCTATTTGAGTCGGTAATTACATAGACAAGGTCTTCCGTGCCACTGCACGCTCAGTTTACTAATCTGCAAAAGGAGTTAGGCTGTATTTTATTTGAGATCTAAAATCTACCAACCTTATCTACCAAGTATTTTCTTTTTTTAACTTTACAGAATATCCTCCGCACCAAGCCGTAACCAGGCACGCTCTCAATACACCGAAAGCAGAAAGGTCTTAAAAAGCCGTAACCGTTTAATTTAACCAATCTGTGATTAGTATAGCAAAATAATTTGATTTACTAAAGATAAAAAAATATTATCTTAAAAATCAAAGAGACATAGAGCTAGAGAAACAAAAAGCCAAAGAAACAAAAGGCTCAAAAAAACTAAAAAATCAAAAGGTTAAAAACTCTAAGTGTCTACTTGCGGGCAAGAACAAACTCACTCTCAAGATCCCACTCGCCCTCTGGCTTGGCCCAAAAGTCGTCCAGCCACCGCCGGCCACCATCACGGCGAACCACGTAGAACACCTTCGGGTAGCCATCGGAGTCGGTAATTTGTTTCATGCCAATAAAAAAATATTCCCTTTTAGCCTGTTCTCTTTTAAAAGCCTCCTGATAGTTTAGTCTTAAATTTGGCCCGACTTCGGGAGGACATAATGCTAAACCCAATTCCTCAGCTCGCTTATAAAGTTGGTCGATGGTTGGGCTGTTTTCAAATCCTAAGTCTTGAACCTTTAATTTTATTAAATTTATCTTTTCTGGCTGGCTTATCACTGCAAATTCTGGTTTTTGGATCATGCTTAGAGAATAATCAGAAATATAAATTTTCTCTTCAGGATTAGTTGATTTTTCTCTTTCTGCCAGTTCTCTAATAAGCTCTTCTTTACTATAGCTTCCAATATTAGCCTCTGCTTTTTCAATCCTGCCATTGGGGAATGAAGTGTAAATATGCTCTAAATTTTGAGAAAATATTTGAGGAAAAAGGGGGCCGATATAGGCTTTAATTGTTTTATTATTTTTTTGTGCCTTTTCATATTCTTCTTGACCGTAGGCAATTTCTTCTGGCTCACACTCTAAAACAATCGGTGCGTCTTCTTTAAGGTTTCTAGTTGAAATTATTTCTTGAATTCTTGGGTCTCTCTGGTAGCCGAAACCATCTATTTTTGAATTGATTTCGTAGAGGAATATTAAGTCTTCTTTATTAAGCGGCTTATCTTCTTTGTTCTTATTATCAATCTCAGTTAACATCTTCATGTCAGAAGATTTTTTCTCATAGGATGCGCCATCAGGAAATTCAGTCATCTTTGATTTAACGACATCGCCAATGTATGGGTCTAGATTTTGGTCAGGACCAATACCACGAACTTCGCCGATAGAATCGCCTTCCATCCGAATAGCGGCGCGAGGGATTTTCGGTTGACCGTTTTCGTCGAGTGAGTAGTAGACGTAGAAATCGCCATTAGACAGTTGAGTTTGAGCAGTTGATTCACCGGCCGTGCACCAGCCGGTGCCGTGTCCCTGGAGAGATTCAACCAGCGGCATGTGGTCGGAATTCTGATTATATTTAATCCATTTACCGTCTGTATTAGCTAGTCTTTCTTTACTGGCTGGGGTAACCTTATCTATCGCCCAGGCATATAGCTTAGCGAAATTTTCGCCTTGAAGAATTTTATCGAAATTTCTTCGTTCTTCTTGCTGAACTTCCCTTTCTTCGTCTGTTAGATTTATTTCTTTTTGTACTCTTTTTTCGGCTTCTAAATTTTTCTGTTCTTCTGCCTGAGGTTGATATTTTTTTTCAATGGCGTCGAGTACATAGGCGAGTGCTTCACGATTTAAATCGGGAAACGGTTTAGTAGTTCCTTTGGAACGTTTAGTAAACTGTTTATTTTCCTTATCATACTCGCCGAGCGACAACATGCTCCTAAAAGAATAGTATTTAAGCCAATCGGGATAGGTGGCGTCTTTTGATGATAAATAGTCTATCCAATTATCCATTGAGCTTTTTTGATCAGTAATGATTACTTCGGTTAATTGCTCTCTTTGTTCTTCGCCAATCTCAACTTCACCGTGACCGAGTTCACGGGCTAGTCTCTGTTGAGTCGTAAAATAACTTTCAGGAATATCTTCAGGTTTAATAACAAATTTGTTGTAGAGAATATGCTTGAGCGCATTCATTCCCTGCTCACGATCATCTTCATTGGGGCGGCCAATTATTTCTTTAAATCTATCTAAATAGTTTTGAATTTGAGCGTCTGGTTTCTGAGATACTTTTTCTCCACTTCGAACTTCTGTCCGCTTAGTAGCTGATTCAATTTCAGGAGTATTATGGAGATTATATTTTTGTTTTAGGAAACTAGGATTTTCCATGTTCATAGATTTATAAATTATATAATTTACATCTTTATTTTAGTCTTCGGGGGATAAAAAATCAATAAAAATAGGTAAAAATGAGTACGCAAATATGGCAGAAATATAAAACAACAGGGCGTGGATTCGAACCAAAATAACCCAATAAAACCAAGGGCTTTCTATGAAATACTATAAATTATCCAAAATATCCCAAAAATGTTCGAACTGCTTTGGAACTTAAAATGTGTCTAATATTAAAACAAAAACAGGCCTTAAAAGCCTGATTTTGTGTTTTGCTCGGGGACATGGACGAAGTTCGAACTAGTGTGGCTAAGATTAGATGAGAATTTAACCCTTAATA
>CAZXPO010000025.1:0-6398 GCA_964643165.1 uncultured Gammaproteobacteria bacterium
GGACACGCCAAGCAGGAAGATTTGAAGTTGATGATGCGCTTGGTGAAGCCAGAATATTATATGCCGATTGAAGCCAATCACTATATGCTTCGTGCTAATGCTGATTTGGCAGAACAAGTTGGTATTCCAAAAGAAAAAATCTTTGTTGCCGACAACGGACAAGTTGTTGAATTTGGACGTGGAGCCAAAGGGGTGATTGGTGCTTTGACCAAAGAAAAGGTGCCGACTGAATATGTGATGGTTGATGGTTTGGGTGTTGGCGATGTTTCAGAAATTGTTTTGCGCGACAGAAGAATGATGTCTGAAGATGGAATGATTGTGGCAATCGTTACTATTGATTCAAAAACTGGTGATGTGATTGGTAATCCAGATTTGATTTCCCGCGGTTTTGTTCACATGAAAGAAAACCGTGATTTGATTGAAAAAACCAGAACGAGAGTAAAAAGCATTGCCAAAGAACAAGACAAAAAAATTCCAGCCGATGAAGATTATATTAAAAATAAAATCAGAAATGATATTGGCCAATTCTTGTTTAATCAAACCAAGCGTCGTCCAATGGTCTTGCCGGTGGTTATTAAAGTTTAATTGTTTTTGACCATATTTTGTGATATAATAAACGAAGAAAGTGATTTTTAATAAGCTATTAAATCAAAATAATATGGCTAATTTTGAAGAGCTAACTAGCGAAGAAAGATTTTTAAAATTTAAAGAGGAGTTAAAATTAATAGCTTTAAAATTCAAAAATTCAGAAGATTTGAAAGCGGCCAAATTTTCTTTGATAGTCTTTGAAGACCTAAATTATCTAGCTGAAAAATTCTTAGAAAACAAAAATAATAAAATAGCAAAAGAAACGGTTCGAACAATTGTTAGTCGTTTGAATGAGGCCAAAGATTCTTTGATTGAAGGCGATGTTTCAATCTCGCCGATTGCCATCTTGACTCAATTGGAGAATAGTCATGGGTCATATCTAACCAATGAAATCAAAAAGAATTTTTGTGCAGCAAATCGGATTAATATTTTTAAAAAAATATTTTTTAGTGATAAATTAAAAGACGAAGCTTTGAGAAATTATCTAGATAAATTATCCGACTCTCGCATAAATGAAATTGGTGAACCGATTGATCAAGAAGATTTGGACAAGATTATGATTTTGCGTCAAAAAATTGATAATAATTTTGGAGACGGAGCTATTTAGCTCCGTTTTTGGTGACTATTGATATTTTTTATAAATAGTGTTAATGTCTAGTTAACAAAATACTCACCTTTTATAAAATCGTCAGTTCCAAGGTGGCTGATGAACTTCTCGCGAGAGAGGTTAAGGGTATTTTTTTTATGTCTGAAGAAAAAGATTTTGGTGCTTTATTGGAATCAAATCCACCATTAGTGCCACAGGTCGGTGAAATTATCAAAGGAAAAGTGGTGACTGCTTCCAAATCGGAAGTTACTATTGATTTTGATGGTATCATGATGGGAATTGTTCGCGGTCCAGAGCTTTATGTTGAAGTAGCAGAATTTGCTAATTTGAAGCCAGGAGATGAAGTGGAAGCCGCTGTGATTGAGGAAGAAAATGAAAATGGAGAATTGGAATTATCTTTCCGTCAAGTTGGCCAAGAAAAAGCTTGGGAACATTTGCGTGTTGCCAGTAAAGACAAGAGTACTGTTACCGTAAAAATTATTGACGCCAACAAAGGCGGTCTATTGGCTCGTTACTGCCAAATTAACGGTTTTTTGCCAGTATCACAACTTGCTCCAGAAAACTATCCACGTATTAGCGGTGGTGATAAGAGTAAAATCTTGGAAAAATTAAAAAGTTTTGTTGGTCAAGAATTTGAAGTTAATGTTATGACTTTAAATGAAGAAGAAAACAAAATTATTTTTTCCGAAAAAGATGTTTGGACAAAACGCCAGAAGCCAGCTTTGGATAAATACAAAATTGGCATGGTTATTGAAGGTAAAATCACTGCCGTTACCAACTTTGGTTTGTTTGTCAGTTTTGACGAAGGAATGGAAGGTTTAATTCATATTTCTGAATTGGCTTGGCAAAGGATTGATTCTCCAAACGAACTTTATCATATTGGTGACAAAATTCAGGCCGAAATTGTTGGGATTGAAGGATCAAAGATTTTCTTGAGTGCCAAAAAATTAATGCGCGATCCTTGGCAAGAAGCAAGCGCCAAATATCAAGCTGGTCAAGTAGTGAAAGGCACTATTTTGAAAGTTAATCCTTTTGGTTTATTTGTAAAACTTGATGAAGAAATTCACGGTCTTGCTCATATTAGTCAAATTGGTTTGGCCGCCAAAGATAAAATTACTGATTTATTCAAACCAGGAGAAGATCATGATTTTGAAATCGTTAATATCTCTCCAAGCGAACATCGTTTGGGTTTGAAATTAGCCAGCAAAGAAAACAAAGAACCAGTAGTAAAAAAAGAAAAAGCTTCCAAGAAAAAAGCTGAAAAAGAAGAAACAAGCGAAGAAGTTGCCAGCGAAGAAAAATAAGCTTTAATCTTTTTAAGAATATCTCAAAAAATGCCTCCTTTTCGGAGGCGTTTTTGTTAAGATAATTGCCAAAAAGGCTTTTGAATGATATGATTTTTTTAATGATAACTAATATTTATTCCCTTTTATGAAAAAAATAGCCCGCAATTTTATTTGGATTTTTTTAGCCTTTTTATTGGTCGCTTCCCTTTTTTCTTCTTTTCAGGAGAAAAAAAGTATTGAAAAAGCTGGCTTGGAAGTTTTGATTTCTGAGGTTAAAAATGAACAGGTAAAAACAATTGAAGTCTCCAACGAAACTTTGCTTTTGACTTTGAATGACGGACGCCAGCAAAAAGTAAAAAAAGAAGCTGGCCAATCACTGAGTTCTTTAATGGCTGATTATCAAATTAGTCCAGAACAAATGGCCAAGGTTGGAGTAACAATCAAAGAAGAATCAACAATGGACTTGTTGTTATCTTCTCTCTTGCCTTTTCTGTTGCCGATGTTGTTGATTGGTGTTTTCTTTTTCTTTATGATTCGCGGCATGTCTGGCGCAAATTCGAAGGCAATGTCTTTTGGGCAAAGCCAAGCCAAGGAATTTAATTTAGATAAAAAAGGAAAAATAACTTTTCAAGATGTGGCAGGAGCCAAAGAGGCCAAGGAAGAATTGAAAGAGGTAGTTGAATTTTTGAAATTTCCAAAAAAATTCCATGATTTGGGAGCAAAAATTCCTCGCGGGGTCTTGCTTTTGGGCGGTCCAGGAACCGGAAAAACTTTAATGGCGAGAGCGGTGGCTGGTGAAGCTGGTGTGCCATTCTTCCATATGTCCGGTTCGGAATTTGTGGAAATGTTTGTTGGTGTTGGTGCTTCCCGTGTCCGTTCCCTTTTTGAAAAAGCCAAAAAAACTTCTCCTTGTATTATTTTTATTGATGAGATTGACGCTGTTGGCAGACGCCGCGGCACTGGCGTTGGCGGTGGTCACGATGAAAGAGAGCAAACTTTGAATCAAATTTTAGTTGAAATGGATGGCTTTGAGCCAACCGTTAATGTGATTGTAATTGCGGCAACTAATCGTCCTGATGTTTTGGACCCAGCCTTGCTTCGTCCTGGTCGTTTCGATCGCCGAGTAGTTATTGATAACCCAGACTTAAAAGATCGTGAAGAAATTTTGAAAGTTCATGCTCGCAAAAAACCTTTAGCCAAGGGTGTTGATTTGAAATTCGTCGCTGAAAGAACTGCCGGTTTTTCTGGCGCTGACTTGGCAAACATTTTGAATGAAGCAGCAATCCTGGCTGCTCGCCAAGATAAAAAAGAAATCCAAATGGAGGAACTTTTTGAAGCGATTGAAAAAGTAATGATTGGTCCAGAAAGAAAAAGCCGCGTGATTACTGATCATGAAAAAAAAGTTACTGCTTATCATGAAGCTGGACACGCAATTGTTGCTCATTTTTTGCCAAAAATAGATCCGGTGCAAAAAATTTCAATTATTGCTCGCGGCAATGCTGGCGGCTACACCTTGAAAGTTCCCCTGGAAGATCGCCATATGCATTCCAAAAGTGAATTTATTGAAGAAATGGCAGTATTGTTAGGAGGCCACCTGACCGAAAAGAAAATTTTTGGTGAAGTAACTACTGGTGCAACTTCTGATTTACGCCGGGTCACAAATCTCGCTCGTGCTTTAATTACGGAATATGGTATGAGTGAAAAAATGGGTCCGAGAACCTTTGGCGACAAAGAAGAAATGGTTTTCTTGGGCAGTCAAATTCATGAAAACCGTGATTATAGTGAAAAAACAGCAGAAAAAATTGACGAGGAAGTTTCGGAAATATTAGAATTAGCCAGCAAAAAAGCGCAGGAGGTAATTACTAAAAACCAAGAAGGCTTGGAAAAAGTAACCGCAGCTTTGCTAGAAAAAGAAACCTTAGAAAAAGAAGAATTTGAAGCGATTGTGGGCACTAAATTAACGAAAGTTGACTAAAAAAGAGTTTTCGTTTATTCTAAATAAGTAATTAATATATTTTCATAATTGTATGGCTAATCCTAAAAAAAGAAGGACTAAGTCGGCCGTTGGTAAAAATCGTGCCCATTTAGCTCTGAAACCAGTTGCTCTGAATACTTGCGAAAAGTGCGGCAAAGCAAAATTACCCCACACTGCCTGCGAATTCTGCGGTACCTATAAAGGACGTGAAGTAGTAAAGAAAACTGTTGCAAAAACCAAAAAATAAAAATTTGAAATCGACGGCCCGGCTCTTTAAGGATATGGGCCGTTGCTTTCAATTTAGACAAATTTATGAGTAATAGACATCTTTCCAGAACAATTGCCATGCAGACTTTGTTTGTTTGGGATTTTAATCATCACAAAAATTCAGAAATTGACAAAATAATTCAAGATAATTTTGCGAATTTTGCTCCGGACTTTGATGATAGCGGCTATGTAAAATACACCATAGACGGCATTTTTGAACACTTGGAAGAGATCGATAACTATATTAGAAAATACGCCACCGAATGGCCTTTGGAGCAGATTACTTATGTTGATCGCAATATTTTGCGCTTGGGAATTTTTGAACTAATTTATGCCGAAAAAATTCCACCGAAAGTAGCGATCAATGAAGCAATCGAAATTGCCAAAGCTTTCGGCAGTGATTCTTCAAGTAAATTTGTGAACGGCGTTCTCGGTTCAATCTTTAATGATTTGCCAGAGGAATTGCGCAAGGCTGATTTTATTGCCGAAAGTGAAGAAGAAACAAAAAAAACAGAAGAGGAATCAAAATAAAGATATGGCAGAGTTAGAAAAATTACAAAAAAAAATTAGTTTTTCTTTTCAAAAAAAAGAATTATTAAAACAAGCTTTGGTGCATCGTTCTTATTTGAATGAGCATCCAGATTTTCCTTGTGGACACAATGAACGTTTAGAATTTTTAGGAGACGCTGTTCTAGAAATCGTGGTTACTGAATATTTATATTTGAATTTTCCGGAAACCCCGGAAGGCGATTTAACTAACTGGCGTGCTAGTTTGGTTAATGCCAAAATGCTGCGCGTTGTTGCTGAAGAAATTGATTTGGATAATTATCTTTATTTATCTCGCGGCGAAGCCAAAGACAAAAACAAAAAAGCACGCGGTTATATTTTAGCCAATGCGGTTGAAGCTTTAATCGGCGCGATGTATCTTGACCAAGGAATAGAACCAGCGAAAAAATTTATTTTAGATTTTATTGTTACCAAATTAAAAGATATTTTGAAAAACAAAACTTATTTAGATCCAAAATCAAAATTTCAAGAAGCAGCCCAGGAATTTTTAGCAGTTACTCCACACTATGAAATGCTCAGCGAAGAAGGGCCTGATCATGCCAAAATTTTTACTGTCGGTTTGTATTTAAACGAGGAACAAGTTTCCACCGGTGTCGGATCCTCGAAACAAGAGGCGCAAATTGATGCCGCCGCTAAAGGTTTAATCGTCAAAAATTGGTAATCAAAATTAATATGGATTTTCGTGCTTTATTCAAAATTGCCGCCCTCGCTCAGGCTTCAGATTTGCATTTAGTTTTCGGTTTGAAGCCGATGTTGCGTTTGAACGGCGAACTTTTTGATGTTAATGATTCAATTAGTAATTTGGAAGGATTCTCTGGAATTTCTTTTCCTGCTTTGAGCGATAAGGATCTATTTCTTGCCCTAGATTTATTTTTAACCAAAGAACAAAAATTAGAATTAACAAAAAAACGAGAATTAGATTGTGGTTTTAATGTTGATGATGTTCGTTTTCGAGTAAATGTTTCTTACGCTTGCGATCATCTCAGAATTGTGGCTCGAGTAATTACCGGACATCAGCCGACTTTGGCGGAAATTGGTTTTTCTGATGACATCAAAAAGATTTTGGATCAGAAAGAAGGTTTGATTTTGGTAGTTGGTCCGACTGGTT
>CAZXPO010000026.1:0-1459 GCA_964643165.1 uncultured Gammaproteobacteria bacterium
CTTTACTATCCAACATAATTAAGTTTTCAGCAACGATTTCTGTGCGATAGCGTTTGACGCCATCTTGACCAGTCCAATCGGTTGTTTGCAAGCGTCCTTCAACATAAACTTTTGATCCTTTATGAAGATATTGTCCGCAAATTTCTGCCAAGCGACGCCAGGCAATAATATTATGAAATTCAACTTTTTCATTCTTTTTGCCGGATTGATCATTCCAAACAAAATTTGTGGCTACAGAGAATGAAGCAACTTGTTGGCCAGAAGGAGTATTTCTCATTTCTGGTTCGCGAGTTAAGTTTCCAATAATCATCGCTTTGTTTAAATTCATATGTTTTTTTAAGAAAGTTTTAAGAATTCATGACTCTTAAAATTTCTAATTAAAGCAAGTCTTGAGCAGCTAAGATGTTTTCCATTTTTTCATCTAATTCGTTGGAAGAATCAGTTGCCACTTCTTCAGTGGCTGGAGTTTTTTTAGCTTCTTCTTCAGTTGTTTTCGCTTTTTTTTCAACGTCTTCTTTTTTGACCGCCAATTTTTCACTCAAAGATTTTTGGCGAGCACGTTCTTCATTGGAAAGAACAGCGGCGACAACAATCTGATGGCGCAAAACATCATTGGATAAACGAAGATCGTTATCAATTTTGAGGATTGCGGAGCGATCAATATCGAATTCGCAAAGAGAATAATAACCGTAATGGTTGTGTTTTATTTCATAAGCTAAACGTTTCTTGCCCCAATATTCACGATAAGTAATTGTGCCTCCCTGGGAAGAAATTAATTCTTCTACTTTGGTGATTTGCACTTTTGCTTCTTCTTCCGTGAATTTGTTTGGAATAATGAAGAGCATCTCATAATGATTTTGCTCAGACTTTTTTATTTTTGACATAATTATTATAGAACGGCACTGATAAATTTTTTACTAACAAAGTATCAACACGCAATTCTATTTTATTTTTTCATTTTTTAAAATAAAAACCCCAGTATTCCAGAGCGGCCTTGGGGCAAATCGGAATACCTTTGATTCCATAAATAAATTTGGAATCATCGCCAATGATGGCGATATGGGAAAGATATTAATCTTTAATTAAGGATACCTTATCATGATTTTTTAAAAATTGCAATACCTGAACTTATGTTATATAGTATTTTTATGTCAGATTCAAAGAAACAACAATATTTTTTTGTTCTCGGTTCTAATCCAGAGCTTTCTTTTGCAGAAATTGCTACTGTTTTGGGAATTAAAGAAAAAAAATTAATTACCAAGGAGATTTTAGTACTCGAAACAGAAAATGAAATAATCCCTGAAAATTTAATCAAAAAATTAGGAGGAATTATTAAAATTGGTATTTTTCATGAAGAATTAAAAAATCCTAATTCTCTAGATTTGCAGCTATCATTAGCAAAAATTGCCTCAAAGGCCAAGGGCGCTAGTGGTGATGGCAAGTTTTGTTTTGGAATTTC
>CAZXPO010000026.1:1559-6047 GCA_964643165.1 uncultured Gammaproteobacteria bacterium
TTTCAAAATATTATTGGTTCCGATTTGTCGCCAAAAGCAGTTAGCGACACCAGGGAAAATGTGAATTGGATGCGCAAGCGATATGACCTTGAACGCGCTAACATTAAAATAATTAATCGTAACGTAGTTAATTTATCAAAAGTGATTAAGGCTGAAACAGTGGATGCAGTAGTAACGGAGCCTTATCTTGGTCCACAAAGAGGTTTAAAAAATATTCCCTTTGTGGTGGAAAATTTAGAAGAATTATATTCTCAGGCCCTCGCTCAGTTTGATTTAATCCTCAAGCCGGGTGGGCGAGTAGTGATGATCTGGCCCGTTTTTTATGGCGAAAATCATATCAAACCCAGATTAGGAAATTTTACTAAAGTCTATTCGGTTTTATATGGTCGTTCCGGGCAGAAAGTGTTTCGAGAAGTGGTGATATTGGACAAAAAATAAAAAATAAAAAACAAAAAAGGCCTTATTCAAAAAGGTCTTTTTTATTAGAAATTTATTTGTTGATTAAGAAATTACAGATATCACCGTCTTTAACAATATATTCCTTTCCTTCAACTCGCAAAGTACCAAGTTCTCTCGCTTTGGCATCACCGCCAGCAGCTATAAACTGATCAAAGCTAATTACTTCGGCACGAACAAAACCTTTGATAAAATCGGTATGAATAGTGCCGGCGGCTTGTGGCGCTTTGGTGCCTTTTTTGATGGTCCAAGCTCTAGTTTCATCCGGACCAGTAGTAAAAAAAGTGTCTAGACCGAGAATATCATAAGCGCTGCGGATTAGTTTGTCCAAACCGCTTTGTTCTAAGCCTAATTCTTTAATATATTCTGCTTGCTCTTCTTCTGGCAGAGAGGCAATTTCTTCTTCAAGCTTTACATTCACTGCGATTACTTCTTCTTTTTCTGCTTTCAAGATGTTTTCACCACCATATCCTTCGTCAATATTGAGTAGGTAAATCATTGGCTTAATCGTCAAAAGACACAAAGATTTAACAAAAACCATCTCCTCCTCGGTAAATTCAAGATCTCTGACTGCTTTCCCTGATTCTAGATGTTTAAAAATTCTTTCACTAATTTCGTTTTGGAAAATGATTTCTTTATTACCGCTTTTTGCTTCTCGACGGCTTTTTTCTAGTCTTTTTTCGATAGTAGCAAGATCGGCAAGAATTAATTCTAGATTGATAGTTTCTTTATCGCTTTCCGGATCAACTCGGCCATCCACATGAATAACATTAGTGTCTTTGAATTCTCTAACTACTTCACAAATAGCATCGCATTCTCGAATATGGGCCAAGAATTTGTTCCCCAAACCTTCTCCTTTGGAAGCGCCAGCAACCAACCCGGCAATATCCACAAATTCAATGGTGGTATAAATAGTTTTTGCTGGTTTGGAAATTTCTGCCAATTTTTCTACTCGAAAATCTGGTACTCGAACAACGCCGACATTCGGTTCGATAGTGCAGAATGGATAATTAGAAGCATCCACGCCTTTTTTGGTGAGAATGTTGAATAAGGTAGATTTTCCAACATTTGGTAAACCGACGATTCCGATTGATAATGGCATAATTTTTGATAAAAAAAAGACTTGATTAATCTCCCTTTATTATATATATAAATATACAATATTCAATGGGAGAAAATATTCAAGTCTTGAGGGTGATATCTTTTTTAGATATCTTGACTATGGTTCTGATTTATTCATAGTAATTTTTACCAGTCCTTGAGCCGAAATTTCGAAGAAAATGAATAACTGCCTAAAAACTATTTTTTAGTTATTGAGCAATTATCAGTTTAGAAATTTTTTTATTGGCTGCTTCTTGTTATATCAGAGCTAACAAGAGAATGAACAATTTAGGAAAAGTCCAGTAAAAATTTATTAAAAAGAACTAACTTATACACATATTTTAGCATTATTTGTTTTAACAGTCAATAAATGTCCATAATTATTTTGAATTTTTCAATATATCTAATTATTTTACCTAATATTAAACAATAAAATAATACTAAAAATTTACTAAATTAAAGATAAGTCTACATTTTTGTGGACTTATCTAAAATAATTATTGCTTTTCCACACAAGTTATCCACAGATTTTTCACCAATTAAAAAACCGCCAATCAGCAGGCGGTTTTTTTGAGGTTCGAGTGGGAGTCGAACCCACGAATGGCAGTTTTGCAAACTGCAGCGTTAGACCACTTCGCCATCGAACCAACTACAAAGATAAGTTTAGCTCAACTTTTTCTTTTTGCCAAGGCTTTATCTTCGCTTTGCGGCTCAAATGGAAAAAAGCGGCAGAAGCAATCATGGCTGCATTGTCGGTGGTGTAGGCCATTTCTGGAAAATTTACTTGAGTTTTTGGCAAGACAATACTTGCGCGCTCAATTAATTTTTCACGGAGGCGAGAATTTGCCGAAACGCCGCCGCTAGCAATGATACTTTTTGCTTGATATTTTTTAGCTGCCTTTAAGGTTTTTTCCACTAAGAGATCTAAGATCGCTTCTTGATATTCATAACAATATTGTTCAATCTTGTTTTTCCATTTATTGTCAGCTTTTAATTTATACAACAGAGAAGTTTTTAGGCCAGAAAAAGAAAAATCAAAATCTCCAGAATTCATCATCGGTCGAGGAAAATCTAGGGTTTCTTTTGGTTTTTCTGAAAATTTGGCACGATAATTAGCTGCTAGTTTGGCAATTGCTGGACCTCCTGGATAGCCAAGACTGAGCATTTTTGCTCCTTTATCATAGGCTTCGCCGGCTGCATCATCACGAGTTTCGCCAATTATTTTTAAATTTCCATGTTCTTTCATTACCGCAATCAGGGTGTGTCCGCCGGAAACAGTCAAAACAACTGCTGGAAATTTTAAATCTTTTTTTAGCTCCAAGAAGGCGGAATAGATATGTCCCTCGATATGGTTGAGTCCGATTAGTGGTTTATTCCAAGCATAAGCCAAGGTGCGAGCGGTTTCCATTCCTGAAATTAAAGAAGTAATCAATCCCGGTCCCTTGGTTACTGCGATGGCGGTCAATTGATTTGGTTTAATTTTTGCTTTATTTAGCGCTTCAGCGACCACTGGGATGATATTTAAAACATGTTCTCTGGCTGCTACTTCAGGAATAACGCCACCATATTGAGAATGGATATCTATTTGCGAAGAAATAATATTGGATAGAATTTTCGGTTTTGCTGAGCCTTTTGCGGACAAAATTGCTGCGGCAGTCTCGTCGCAACTGCTTTCAATTGCCAGAATGTGCATAACTTGACTAAGATATTTTTATTATTTATACTTATCACAGTATTAACATAGATTGAGAAAAAAATCCATTCAAACAGATTGGTCCCTTCGTCTAGTGGTTAGGACATCAGGTTTTCATCCTGGTAACAGGGGTTCGATTCCCCTAGGGACTACATATAAGAAAGAACGCATTGGCGCTCTTTTTTTATTTCCCTCCTAATTTATCTAAAAATCTGCTATAATATCTAGGCAATAATTTTTTTTATTTATGAAAAAAAGAAAGACGGTCGGTTTGGCTTTGGGTAGTGGAGGTTTTCGAGGTTTTGCGCTTTTGGGGGTCCTCAAGGTGTTAGAAAAAAACAATATTCCGATTGATATGTTAAGTGGTGCCAGTATTGGCTCTTGGGTAGCGGCTCACTACGCTCTTTTTCATGATATTGAAAAATTAAAAGAAGAAATTATCAAAAATCCGCGTGAAAAATTACCGATTATTTTTGATCTTAGTTGGCGTGGAGGATTTGTTAATGGTGAAAAATTTGAAAAATATCTAAAAAAAGATTTAGGGCTTGGAGATATTTCGCAAACCCCAATTCCTTTAATACTTGTCGCAACGGATTTAAGTACCGGTTCAGAAATAGTTTTTGAAAAAGGAAAAATAGCATTAGCGGTTCGTGCCAGCTGTTCAGTGCCTTTGGTTTTTAAGCCAAAAAAATATCGCGATCATTACTTAGTTGATGGCGGCTTGAGTAATCCAGTTCCTTGTGATGTTTTAAGAAAAAAAGGCGCAGATATTGTTATTGGGATAAATCTTTATCATGCCAATGAATTTATTAATAAAAAATTTACGATGCCTAAAGTGGCTTTGCGTAGCACCAGGATTGCCGTTCATAATTTGGCGGTAAATTCTTGTAAGTTTGCCGATGTTGTTATTACTCCTGATACTTCGCAACTTATTAATTCAGTAAAATTTAAAGAATATCTTGATCCAAAAGTAGTGGAGGCTCTTATTAAAATTGGCGAGAAGGCAGCAGAAAAAGCTATTCCAAAAATTAAAGCAGCGTTAAACAAATAATAATGAAGTACAAATTATATACAACTTCAAAAAAAGCCTGGGATGGAATGATTGCAGCGATTCGCCAAGCTCAGCATTCAATCTTTTTGGAGATGTATATTCTTTCAGATGATACTTCGGTTACTCACGATTTTTTTGGGGTAATCAAGGAGCGCTTGCAGGCTGGGGTATCAGTAGTAATTATTGC
>CAZXPO010000027.1:0-5646 GCA_964643165.1 uncultured Gammaproteobacteria bacterium
TTCAGGAACCAGCGGTGATATTAGGGAACTGATTGAATTTGAAAAAAAAGGCGATTCAGATGCCGCCTTAGCCTTGAATACTTATGCTAATCGCATCAAACAGCATATTGGCCGGGCAGCCGCAGAGTTAGGAGGAATAGACCTTCTAATTTTGGCTGGCACAGTTAGTGAAAGATCTTTTATTATGCGAGAGAGAATTTGCCAAAATTTGGAATTTTTAGGAATTGAACTTAATCGAGAATTAAATAATTCTTCCAGCGGTGAAGAAGTTGAATTGAGTCTTCCGGGATCAAGAGTAAAAATATTGGTTGTAAAAACAGATGAAATGGAAGAAATTGCCAAGATTACTTATTCCTTATCATAAATTATCAATAAGAAAAAAATAAAAAGCTGTCTCCTGGGGGACAGCTTTTGTTTTTTAGATTGAATATTCTTCATTAATTCCTGGGATTTTTATTTTCTTTTTTGGAATTATTTTTTCAAAATCGATTTTTAGGGCCGCAGCGCTGTACTCTTCGCCGTGGACAATAAAAACTTTTTTTATTTTATGATGATAATTTTTTTTCAGCACCTCATCAACATATTCCAAAATAAAAGCTCCGTCGGCATGAGCAGAAAATGAATTAAAAGAAATAATTTTTGCTTTTACTTCTATTTCTTCTTTGTTCATTTTGACAACTTTGTCGCCTCTTTTGAGACGACCGCCTAATGTTTTTTCAGACATATAGCCAACCAAGAAAACATTAGTGTTTGCTTTGGAAAGATTGTTTCGGAGATAACCCCTTACTCGGCCAGCATCACACATGCCAGAACCGGCAATGGCGATATAATTTCCGGGCCAAGTCATTAGATCGTCTGAATCTTTCTTTTCTAGAATTAATTTGAAAAATTCATTTTCTTGAGGATAGAATGGATTAAATTCCAATTTTTCCTGGTCAGAAAACATTCCTTTTTCCCAACCTCTGGCAAAAACTTCTGTTATTTTTAAAGCCAGCGGTGAATCGAGGTAAATTGGAATTTTGGGAATATCTCCTTGTTGCATATAGTAAGAAAGGAGATAAATTATTTCCTGGGAACGCTCTAAAGCGAAAGAAGGAATAATAATTTTTTTGTGCTTTTTAACACTTTCAGTAATTAGGGAAAGTAATTTTTTAATTTCACTATCCCTTTCGGGGTGAATTTTGCCGCCATAAGTAGATTCAACAACCAAATAATCAATTGGCTCCTTAACTATCTCTGGCGGTGGAAGGATGATTCCATCTTTTCTACCGAGATCTCCGGTAAAGCAGAGAAATTTGTTAGTTTTTTTCTCACTTACTTTGATAACAACAATGGCGCCGCCAATAACGTGGCCAGAGGGATAAAATTTTAACTTAATATTGTCAGTTAATTTGACCCACTTGTTATAATCAAAACCTTCTTCGATTAAATTCATTGTGCTTTGCACGTCATTAATGTCATACAAAGCGCTAGATAGTTTTGGTTTTTCGTGAGTTTCTTTTTGGAATCTATCTTTGCTTCCTCGATTGCCTTTGGTTGAACGACCGTTTGGATTATCTTTTTTTGGAAAATCTTTTTTTAGGAGCTTTAATTCCATTTTATTAAGATAATCAATTTCGTTTTTTTGTATTTTTGCACTGTCTTCTAGCATAACGCCTAGAAGGTCTAAAGTGCTGTTCGTACAAACTATTTTTCCTTTGAAACCATTTTTAATAAAAAATGGTAGCCTGCCAACATGATCAATATGGCCATGCGTTAAACATATAAAATCGATATCAGCAGGGTTTATGTGATTTATAATTTCTTTGTTTTGTTCCAAAGTTTTTTTAAAATCACCCTGAATTAAACCAACATCAATGACTATTTTAATAGTTTTTCCATTAATGTTGATGGTTAATAAATAGCAGGAGCCGGTTAACTTGCCAGCCGTTCCGCCTAGAAACTTAATCGTTGTTTCCATTTTTCTCCTTTTTGGTGAATACTCAGATTATTTAAATTTTTAAGGATCTAACCTATATATTTTTATATTACCTTTATTTTCCAAAAGCGCAAGTTGATAACTTTTTGCTAATTTTATAAACAAAAAGTTATTTTGGTGCTATAATTAAGTTAAGAGTTTTTTATTTAAAAAATTCAATCATTTATTATAAAAATATGAAAAAACAAACAACAAAAAAAGGAGCTTCCAAGGGAGCGCAAACCGCTGCGGTTACTGCCGGCGTGGCTGGCTTGGCAGCAGCAGCTTATTTTTTTCTTGGACCAAACGGTAAAAAGAATCAAAAAGCCGTAAAATCTTGGGCAATCAAAATGAAAGGTGATGTCGTTGAAAAATTAGAAAATGCTCGCGAAGTTGGCGAACCAATTTATCATCAAATCATTGACACGGTTGCCGCCAAATATGAAAAAGGGAAGGCTACTGCGCCAGCAGAAGTTCAAGCTTTGGCCCAAGACCTAAAAAAACATTGGAAGACTATTAGCTCGGCTATTACTCCTGCAAAAAAAGCGGTCAAAAAACCAGTAGCCAAAAAAATTGTCCGTCCAGCAGCCAAAAAGAAGGTTGTCAAAAAATAAATTTTCCAAAAAAGCTGTACACAAAAATGCATCAGTTTGATGCTTTTTTGTTTTTCAAAGTTGACGATTTACAAAAATAAAATTATATGTTATTATTTACCGGCAGCTTCAAGGTTTGAATATTTACAGGGTAAGTATCTCAGATTATGGGGCTAATTTAATTAATATTAGCTAAGAAATTTCTATGAAAAAATTCAAGGAGCTGGGTTTGAACGCTCAAATTTTAAAAAGTTTAGCCGAATTCGGCTATCAGGAGGCCACTCCGATTCAAGAACAGGCCATTCCTTTCATCCTCAAAAATAATCGTGATTTAATCGGTTTAGCCCAAACTGGAACGGGCAAGACCGCTGCTTTTGGTTTGCCAATCTTAAATAAACTAAAAAAAGAAAAAGAAGTTCAAGCGATTATTTTGTGTCCAACTAGAGAGCTTTGTTTGCAAATTAATAAAGAGATGCTGAATTTTTCCAAACATCTGGAAGACGCCAAAACGGTTGCGGTTTATGGAGGAGTTCGTATTGATTCACAAATTCGCGAAATTCGTTCCGGAGCAAAAATTGTTGTTGGCACCCCAGGTCGGGTTTTGGATTTAATCAAACGCAAGGTGCTCAAGTTGCAAACTATTCGTTTTGTCGTTCTTGATGAGGCTGATGAAATGTTGGATTTGGGATTCAAGGATGACCTGGATAAAATTTTAAGCGAAACCCCGGAGGAGAAACAAGTTCTATTGTTTTCCGCTACCATGTCTTCGGTTATCCGCAATATTGCCAAAAAATACATGTCTTCTCCGGAAGAAATTAGTATTGGCAAAAAAAATATTGGCGCCGATCAGGTTGAACATCAATATTATCTTGTGAAACCTGGACAAAAATATGAAGCTTTGCGCCGTATTGTTGATTCCGAGCCAGATATTTATGGTATTTTATTTTGCCGTACCAGAAATGAAACCAAGGAAATTGCTGATCGCTTAAAAGAAGATCGTTATTCAACTGAAGCTTTGCACGGCGATATTTCTCAGGATATGCGCACCATTATTATGGACCGTTTTCGTAGTCGTAAAATTCAGTTATTAGTTGCTACTGATGTGGCTGCTCGCGGGATTGATGTTAATGATCTCACTCACGTTATTAATTACAACCTTCCAGATGCTAATGAAGTCTATCTTCATCGTAGCGGCAGAACTGGAAGAGCACAGAAAAAAGGCATCTCCTTATCGATTGTCACTGTTCGTGAATTAAGAAAGATTCATGAATTAGAACAAAAAGTTGCTAAAAATTTCCAAGCCAAAACTGTGCCGACCGGGAAAGATATTTGTGCTAAACAACTTTTTCACTTGGTGGAAAAAATCAAAGAAACCGAAGTTGACGAAAAAGAATTAGCGCAGTTTTTGCCGGTATTTGAAAAAGAATTAAAAAACCTTTCTCGCCAAGAATTATTGAATCGTTTTATTTCTGTAGAATTTAATCATTTTATTAATCTTTATAAAAACAACCAAGACTTGGAAGTTGTTTCAGCAAATCAATATAGCGATGGCCGTGAAGATAAAATAAAAAAAGATCGCTTGCCGGATGAAGAATTTGTTAATATCCGTTTAGGTTTGGGGAAGAAAGATGGTTTCAATGTGAAGACCTTGTTCGCAATGGTCAATAGCCTTTCAGAACTAAAAGGAGCAGCGATTGGCAAGATCAAATTGGCTGACTCATTCACAATTTTTGGTATTGATCGAAAAAAGAGAAGTGTGGTGATTGATAGTTTTGATTCCATTCTTTATGACAACAAATCTTTTGAAACCAGTTTTGCTGACGAAGGAGATGTCGATCGCACGAGCCGTGTTTTTGTTAAAAAGCCTGCTGGTCGTTCCTTTAATCGCCGAAGGGAAGAAAGAAGAGGGAAAAAAAGAAGATAATTTTTTAAAAAGATTTCTTATTGGAAGTCTTTTTTGTTATAATAAATAAATAATTAATTTATTTTTATGAAAAAAATTTTTATTTTAATTTCAACAATTTGCGTTCTATTACTCGCTGTTACTTTGGCGATTAATATTTATTTTATTTTTTTCCCACAAAAAAATTCAGTGCCGGTGATGGAAAAAAATATTCCGGAAGGGGGTATTGCTCCGGAAACAATTGTTCCGGAAGTAGCTATTCCAGAAATAGAGACCCCATCAGCAGAAGCGCCAATTATTCCGGTCAACGAAGAGCCTTCTTTCCGCACTCCGGCCAACGCCGACCCGAATAGTTTTTATATTCAATAGATTTAAAATTTTCCTTGACATATCTATTTTTGTGTGTTAGACTAACTAAGCAAAAATATCGTGCCAAAAAGTCGTCGAGCTTTATTACCTTTATTCATTTGCAACCTTACAAACTAAGTCTAAAAACTATGACTGGTATTATTAAAGCTTTGACCGACAAAGGTTTCGGTTTCATCGCCATTGAAGGACAAGATAAAGATTTGTTTTTTCACAGCAATTCTTTAGTTGACGTTCAATTCAATGAATTACGTGAAGGTGATACTCTTTCTTTCGAAACAGAAATGTCTCCAAAAGGAATGAACGCCATCAACGTACACCGCATCTAATCTTGCGGTCTCAAAGAGTTAAAATCCCGCCTCTTGGCGGGATTTTAATTTGCTAAATTGCTGTTAAACAGCTAAACTAGAAGGATAATAATTTAAAATAATTTATGAAAAATTTTACACGTGGTGGAAATTTCGGCCGCAGAGATTCTGGCAGCCGTGGTGGGTTTGGCCGCAATGGTTCCGATCGTCCAGCAATGCACAAAGCAACTTGTGCCGAATGTGGTAGTTCTTGCGAAGTTCCGTTCAAACCAATGAGCGGCAAACCGGTTTATTGCAGCAATTGTTTTGGCGCAAAAGATGAATCATCATCTCGTTCTTTTCGAGGCCGCGATGAACGTCCGTCTTTTGGCCGTTCACGCAATGAACATTCCAATTTTGAAGAAAAGAAAATGTTCCGAGCAACTTGTTCTGAATGTGGCAGTTCTTGCGAGGTTCCGTTCAAGCCAAATTCTGGCAAACCGGTTTATTGTGATGAATGTTTTGGCAAAACAGATAATG
>CAZXPO010000028.1:0-5409 GCA_964643165.1 uncultured Gammaproteobacteria bacterium
AAATTGAAAGTAAAATTATATCCTCTCCAATTTGTGATTCTTATAATTTAAATCCAGAAATGTCCCTTGATGAAGTTGGGCGAGTAGCAGTCAAAACAATTAGAGAAAACAAGGCGCAATTTATTTTAATTAGTATTGCTAATCTTGATTTGGTTTCGACCAGCGGTGATTTTGCCGCTATTCAAAAGGCGGTTCAAAAGGTTGATAATTTTATTGGCAAGATTGCCGAAGAAGTCTTATTAAAAAAAGGGGTTTTGCTTATTTCTTCAGCTGGTGGCAATGCGGAGAAATCAATTGATGTGGTTACTGAGTTAATAAATAAAGAAAATACCTTAAATCCAATTCCGTTTTTGGTGGTTGGCACCGACTACAAAGGTCTTTCCTTGTTTGGCAAAGATGCTCCCGGTGGTGATTTGAGCTTACTCAGTCCGATTGGAAATTTGGCTGATATTCCAGCAACTTTACTAGGCTTGCTAAAAGTCGATAATTCTGTTATGATAAAGGGGAAGAATTTATTAGAAGAAAAATAAATTTTTTCATTCTTTAAAAAAGAAAAAAATATACCAACTGGTATAATTTAAAAACATAGCTTTTGTTCAGCGAAGTAGTTTCTTGTTCAAACTACACCGGTATCTTTCATTGTGAAATGCGAGATACCTTTTTTTTATTCAAAAAAGAAAAAAACGAACCTTTGATAAGTTCGTTTTTTTTGTTTTATTTTTAGATTAGCCAGATGACAATACTGATGGCGACACCGATTAATCCACCGGCTAGAATTTCAATTGGTCGATGGCCGATTTGTTCTAATAGTTTTGGATATAAGTGTTCTTCAATAATTTCATCTTCTTTTAGGTCTTCTACCAGAACATTCAAGGTTTTTCCGTGTTGGCCAAGATAGTTGCGCAAACCGACGGCGTCAGTAATAACTACCGATGACACCACGAGCATGATAGCAAATAATGGGGAAGCAGCGCCTTCTTTCAAGAGAATTATGATTGTCAAAGAAATCACGGTGGCGGTGTGACTAGAAGGCATGCTTGAATAAGCAAAAAAATCTTTGGCTTTTAATTTTTTGTGGCGGGATTTGAGAGCAAATTTTAAACCTTGAGCAATCAGAAAAGCAACAATCGGAGCCAATAAAAAATCATACATATTAAATATCTAAGTTCTTTACTTTTTTGGCGTGAGTTTGAATAAAGTTTTTGCGCGGAGCAACATTGTCGCCCATTAACATGTCAAAAATTTGATCAGCCTTGGCGGCATCTTCGACCGAAACTTGTTTCAGAATACGTTTCTCTGGGTTCATAGTGGTTTCCCAAAGTTGGTCGGCATTCATTTCACCCAAACCTTTGTAGCGCTGAATATTAATTCGGCTGCTATTTTTTTTCTTTTCTTCTTCTTTGCTTGGCGTTTCTTCGGCGACTATAATTTCACCTTCTTCTCCTTCATCGTTTTCTTCCACAACTTCTACGGAGTTGGCAAAACCACCAAGTTCTTCAATTATTTTATCTTTTTCTTCGTCACTGTAAGCATAATTAACACTGGTGCCTTTTTTGATTTGATAAAGTGGCGGTTGAGCGATATAGATGTGGCCAGAATCTACCAAAGGGGTGAAATAACGATAGAATAAGGTTAAAAGCAAGGTGCAAATATGAGCACCATCGACGTCGGCATCGGTCATGATGATGATGCGGTGATAACGAAGTTTTTCCAAATCAATTTGGTCACCAATATTGGTGCCGAGGGCAATGACAATATTTTTGATTTCGTTATTTTGCAGCATTTTGTCCAAGCGGGTTCTTTCGACGTTCAAAATTTTTCCTCTCAAAGGAAGAATGGCTTGAAAGCGGCGATTGCGTCCTTGCTTTGCAGAACCGCCAGCGGAGTCTCCTTCAACGATGTAGAGTTCGCATTCTTCAGCTTTGCGGCTGGAACAATCAGAAAGTTTTCCAGGCAAAGTCATTCCTTCTAAGGCGCCTTTGCGAAGAATAGTGGCACGTGCTGATCTGGCGGCCAAGCGAGCTTGAGCAGAAAGAGTACATTTGTTAATAATTGCTTCGGCTTCTTTTGGGTGTTCTTCTAAGAAGGTATTAAAAGCTTCACCAAAGCTTTGTTCAACGTAGCCTTTGGTCTCGGCATTTCCGAGTTTTCCTTTGGTCTGGCCTTCAAATTGTGGGTCTGGTAATTTGACGCTAATGATGGCGGTCAAACCTTCACGAACATCTTCACCGGTCAGGTTTTCATCTTTTTCTTTGAGTAAGTTTTTACCGCGAGCGTAGTTATTCAAGGTTCTAGTGAGAGCAGTTCGGAAGCCAACCAGGTGGGTGCCGCCTTCTGGATTGTGAATGTTGTTAGCAAAAGACAAAACAGTTTCGTTGTATTCATCATTATATTGCAAAGCAACTTCTACTTTGTTGTCATCAACGCTTTTGTCTAAATAAAAAATTGTTTCATTTTTGACACTTTTGTTGCGGTGCAGGGAGCGGATATAGGACTTGATTCCGCCTTCAAAATGGAATTTGTATTTTTTTGGACGATGTTCTGGACGTTCATCAATCACATTAATGGTGATTCCTTTGGTGAGATAAGCTTGTTGACGTAAACGGTCCAAAATCTTACCCCAACTAAATTCTAATTCGGTGAAAATGGTTGGGTCTGCCTGGAAAGTAATGGTGGTGCCGCTACCAGTTGCTGGGCCGATTAGTTTGATTGGAGTTTGTGGAATACCAGTTTTGTATTCTTGATACCAAGCTTTTCCTTCACGGTGAACTTCGGCTTTCAAATAAGTACTAAGAGCATTAACAACTGAAACACCCACACCATGAAGACCGCCGGAGACTTTGTAGCCGCCGCCGCCGAATTTTCCACCAGCATGAAGTTTGGTCAAAACAGTCTCTAAAGCGGAAACGCCGGTTACTTTGTGTTTGTCTACTGGAATACCACGACCATTATCTGCCACTTTAACCATTCCATCGGCCATTAAGGTGACAGTAACTTCATTGGCAAAACCAGCCATTGCTTCATCGATACAATTATCGACGACTTCCCAAATCAAGTGGTGCAAACCAGCAGCAGAAGTGGAGCCGATGTACATTCCTGGTCTTTTGCGGACCGGATCAAGTCCTTCCAAAACGGTGATTGAATCAGCGCCGTAGCTGTCTTTTTTTATTTCTTCTTTAGCCATATCAAATAAAAAACTCCTTTTTTTAGGGTCTTTTTTTAACCTTTTTATAATAATTTACTCTTATATTTTAGCAAACAAAAAGCTTTTTGGCAAACCCTTTTTTCGCTAATTTCAGCTTGACTTTATTCGCTTTTTCTTGCAAAATTTCCAAAATTTCTTTTTGATGTTATTATAAAAGAAATAGCTTTTTGCTTTTTATCTAAGAAAATTATGTCAAAAATTATTGTTGCTAACTGGAAAGCTAATCTTCTGCCAAAAGAATCTTTGGTTTTGGCAAAAAAATATTCTACCCTCAAATCAGTCAAAGCTGACATTATTGCTTGCCCGGATTTTTTGGCGCTTTCGGCGGCAGCGCAATTATTAAAAAAATCAGCAGTTAATTTGGGAGCACAGGATTGTGCCAGTTTTTCTGTTGGTAGTCATACTGGTGATATTCCTGCTATCGCTCTAAAATCAATTGGCGCAAAATATATTATTGCCGGCCACAGTGAAAAACGGGCTAGCGGCGATACAAATAAAATCGTTTCAGAAAAAGTACAGAAAATTTTGACAGAGAAATTAACACCAATAATTTGTATTGGAGAAAATGCTGTTGAGCGCCGTGCAAAAAAAACGGTAGCAGTTTTTAGAAAACAATTAGCGGCAATTTTTGGCAACTTATCTCAAACGCAACTCACTCAATCTATCTTTATTGCTTATGAACCGTTGTGGGCAATTGGTTCCGGCAAGGCTTTAATAGCCGAAGAAGCGGCTGAACTTTGTGAATCGGCAAGAAAAACGGCTCTATCTTTTGGCGCCAGTAAAATAAAAGTTTTGTATGGCGGCAGTGTTGATACCAAAAACGCTGCTGGTTATTTGCAAAAAAATGAAATCGACGGCCTATTAATTGGCGGAGCTAGCTTAAATTTTCAAGCTTTTAAAAAAATTATCAACTTCTAATATGTGGGTTTATATTTCTTTATTTTTTGCCCTGGTCTCCATATTAATTATCTTTTTTATTATCTCCAAAAAATTTACTGCTTTGGCTTTGCTGGATTTGGAGCATTTACCAGGAAGAAAAGAGGCAAAATTTAAAGAGCAGATTATCACCAAGCGCCTAGATCGTGATTTGGAAAAAGTTTCCGGTCTTCTTGGTTCTTGGCGTTTGTTTTTTGAACGTCGTATTGGTTCGTTTTTGCGCCAACTGCGTCTTCGTTTGGAGCTTTCCAGAGAAAAATATTATCGAGAAAAGAAAATAAGTTTCAGTGAGCGACAAACAAAAATTAGTGCTTGGTTTAGCGAGGCGAAAGAGTCTGCCAAAAAAGGTGATTTTGAAAAAGCAGAAGAACTGTTGATTTCAATTATTAATTTGGACCATCGTTATTTGCCAGCCTTTATTGAGCTCAGCGATGTTTATTATGAATTGAGAAAATATTTAGAGGTTAAGCAAACTCTTTTTCATGTTTTAAAAGTTTTATCCCACAAAACAAGTAATGATTTTTCAAACTATCGCGCCAAAAAAGAATTGTATTACACTCTAGCTAATGCCAGCAAACAACTAGGTGATCTTGATGAAGCGATTGATAATTTGCAAGAAGCTCTCGAACTAGATTCAAACAATCCGCGTTATCTTGATTTAATTTTGGAATTAAGTATAATAAAAAAAGATTACGCTCTGGCGGAGAGTATTTTCCGCCGCTTAACCGAGGTTAATCCAGAAAATAAAAAATTGCCGGAGCTTCGAATCCGGATCGATAAATTATTGGAATATTAGAATTCCCAATCGCCGTTTTAGCTCAGCTGGTAGAGCACTTCCATGGTAAGGAAGAGGTCTCGGGTCCGATCCCCGAAAACGGCTCATCAGAAAAGCGCCTTTGGCGCTTTTTTTGTGTAAAATAAGGGAAATTAATGCCACAATATTGACAATCAAGACAAAATATGATATGGTTATTTCACAAATGAGTGTTGGTTGCCGTAGCAAAAAATGCTTTTTAAAAACAGAATATAAACAAAAAAAAGAAATAGAAATGAAAAAAAATGAAAAAAACTTGCGTTTTTGGTTGAAAAAAAATGCAGGAGATCAGATTTTGATTATCGGAATTTGGTTGTCGGTTGTCTTACTGCTACTTTTAGCAGCCGGGGCTTTCCTAAATTTTATTTTAGGAAAAATAATAACATCTATTACAAGCTCCTCAATTGGAGTGGTTATTCTTGAAAATGCTTGGTGGGCAATTTTAATTATCTGC
>CAZXPO010000029.1:0-5376 GCA_964643165.1 uncultured Gammaproteobacteria bacterium
TTTTGGATGGTGTAGTAATTAGCGCTCCGAATGTTGATGAAAAAATTAACGGTGGGAAAGCAATGATTAGCGGCGGCTTCTCAGTTGACGAAGCCAAGGCTTTGGTTAAACGTTTGAATTCTGGTGCCTTGCCAGTCCCAATCTCTCTAATTTCTCAGCAAACTGTTGAAGCTAGCTTGGGAGCAAAATCAATTGATAATAGTTTAATTGCTGGTTTAATCGGCTTATTGCTAGTATCTTTATTTATGATTGTTGTTTATCGTTTTCCTGGCTTGTTGGCTGTGGTTTCTTTGGCGGTTTATGGACTGACCGTTTTGGCTATTTTTAAAACTTTGCCGGTGTGGTTTGCTTTTGTAATGATTGCTGTCATGATTGGCTTATTATTCTACACCTTTAATGAAATTAAAGTATTTAATGGTGGCGTTGCTTTATTATTCCTAATGATTGGTGTTTTGCTTTTTGTCTACGCCTCCAAATCAATCACCTTGACTTTGTCTGGTATTGCCGGCTTGATTATGTCAGTCGGGATGGCTGTTGATGCTAATATTCTTATTTTTGAACGCATTAAAGAAGAATTAAGAGCTGGCAAATCTCTGTCCTTAGCAATTGATGAAGGTTATCGCCACGCTTGGCCTTCAATTCGTGACGGTAACACCTCCACTATCTTAACTTGTTTCATTTTGATGTTCTTTGGCACTTCTGCTGTTCAAGGTTTTGGTACCACTTTATTTATTGGGGTTGCCGTTTCTTTGTTTAGTGCCATCGTTGTTTCTCGCACCTTGTTCACCTTAGTTCTCGGTAAATGGCTTGAGAAAAAAACCTGGTTAATCGGTTCTGGTTTAAAACATAAAAACTAATTTATAGCATATATGTTAAATATCATTAAAAATCGCAAAATTTGGCTCTCCATTTCCGGAATCTTAATTGCGCTTTCAATTACCGCTTTATCTCTTTGGGGGCTTAATTTCGGTATTGATTTTACTGGCGGCAGTTTATTGGAAACCAAATTCACAAATTATCAACCAAGTATTAATGAAATCCAGGAAAGTCTCGCCAATATCGGTGTTAGCAACTTAATTGTTCAACCAACTGAAGATGGCACAACTTTGTTGCGTTTCAAGGAAAGCAGCCAAGAAGTTCATCAAGCAATCAACAAAAATTTGTCAGAATTAGCGGCCAAAAACAACGGAACTGCCAAGGAAATGCGCTTTGATTCCATCGGCCCTTCAGTTGGTCAGGAATTGAAAAGTAAATCCTTCAACGCAATCTTTATTGTTTTGTTAATGATGATTGTTTTTATCGCCTATGCTTTTCGCAAAGTTTCCAAACCGGTCGCTTCTTGGAAATATGGCTTAGCGGCAATTATTGCCTTGTCTCACGATGTTTTGGTTGTTCTTGGTGTATTTGCCGTCCTGGGTCATTTTGCCGGCATGGAAATCAATACCGCCTTTATTGCCGCCATTTTGACTGTTTTGGGTTATAGTGTGAACGATACTATTATTGTTTTTGACCGCACCAGGGAAAATTTGCCGAAATCCAGTCAGAATTTTGAAGACACAGTTAATGTTAGCGTTAACCAAGTTTTGACTCGCTCCATTAATACTTCTTTTTCAGTTATTTTGGCCTTGTTGGCAATCTTAATTTTTGGCGGCGATAGTATTCGCGATTTTGCTTTAGTTTTGGCGGTTGGTGTTTTTGTGGGTACTTATAGCTCCATTTTTATTGCTAGTCCGTTGATTGTGATTTGGGAAAAATTAACCAAGAAAAAAGCCTAAAAAACAAAAATAAGAATCTAAAAATGAGAATCGTCCTGGTTCTCATTTTTTTTAATCCTCGCCGCCATTTGTGCTATAATCAAGACATATGATTTTATCTTTTTTTAAGAAAATTAATTGCCTGGAAATTTGTTCAAAATTATTTGATTTTTTTATTCTAGCTCTTGTTTTTGGCACCCCTTTGTATCTTGCGTTGTTTTTTCAAACAAACAATATTTTTGATTTTGCCAAGCTTTCTTGGTTTCAAATTTGTTTATTTTCGGCGGCTATTTTTTTGGTGCTGAAGTTTATTGCTTCAGTTTGGCAGAAGAAAGAAATTTTTCTTCCGGTGTTTTTGAAAAAATCAAAACTACTTTGGACCTCTTTATTGCTCTTAGTTTTTTTGTTGCTATCTGTGCTTTGGAGCCAAGATGCCAATCAGTCATTTTTTGGTTACTATTATCGCAACGATGGTCTGATCAACTGGCTTACTTATTTTCTTTTTACTCTTTTGCTCAGTTTTTATTTAATTGCTGGCGGCCCAGAAAAAATAAAAGAAAAAATAAAAATAATTTTAATTGCGGCCACCAGCTCTGCTACTCTGGTCGCAATTTATGGAATTTGCCAATATTTTGGCCTAGATTTTATTTCTTGGCAGGAACCAGCAAACATCTCCCGCCGCACTTCTTCCACTCTATTCCAGCCTAATTTTTTGGCTTCATTTTTGCTGTTAACTATTCCCTTGGTTGGGTTTTTGTTTTTTTCCGAAAAGAAAAAGAAGTTTAAATATTTATTTTTGTCAGCCGGAATCTTGCAGATAGCAGCCTTAATTTTTAGCGGCAGCCGCGGTGCTTGGCTGGCTTTCTTTTTTTCTTCAATTATTTTTTTTGTTATTTTATTTTTAAAAAACAGAAAAAAAATAGCTGGCAGATTTTGGCTTTTGGGCATTTTGTTTTTGTTTTCCTTATTAATAATTTTTGTTTTTGTTAACAATAATCGTTTCCGCCAGATTACTAATTTTTCACAGGGAAGCAGCGCTTATCGCTTGGAGATTTATCGAGCTTCAGTCTCTCAAATCAAAGAAAGTCCTTGGCTGGGCTTTGGTTATGAAAATCAAAAAGATCGTCTAGCTCGAGAATATCAAAAAGATTGGGCAGTTTTTGAATCGGTTTATTTATTGCCGGATCGCGCACATAATTTGATTTTGGACTTGCTTCTTTGTTTTGGTTTTATTGGCTTGTTTATTTGGTCAGCTTGGTATTTTTCTATTTTTTCCCGTCTTTTTTTCTTGGCGAAAAAATCAGAAAATTTTCCTCTCGCCTCCGCGCTTTCTTTGGCCATTTTTTCTTATCTCTTTTCTTTGCTTTTTAGTTTTTCGGTGGCGACCACCACAATTTATTTTTTCCTTTTGCTGGGAATTATAATTGCCATCTCTGTGCCAGTTAAAAAAATAAAAACCAAAAAAAATAGAATTATTCCGGGTATCCTTTTGTTAATAATAGCTATTTTTTGTTTAAATTTTTCTTGTCGAACTATTTTGGCTGATTATTATTTTTATTATTTTAATCAAGCTTGGAATATTCAGAAATACAGCAGTGCTTTTAAGATGAGGGATAAAATTATTGATTTGAAAATTGCTGATCAGCAATATCGCCGCTTGATGTTGGAAAAAATGGAAAATTTTCAAATTCCAATCCAAAACCAGGAGGTACTTGAAGAGATAAAAGAAATCTCAAAGGAGGATAAAAAACTTTTTAAGCAAAATTTGTTTTTTGACTTGGAAAGTTTATTAAAAATTGAAGCTTTTGAAAAAAATTTTTTGCAATCTGAGAAATATGCTAAGCAACTTTTCTCTTTTTCCCCTTTTTATCCAAGAACTTATTATCTTTCTGGCTTGGTTAAATTTCAGGAAGAAAAATATGATGACGCTCGAGCATTGTTCGGTCAATCCTTAACTTTATTGCCAGACTCCCTAGATAATCGTTTAAGTGAAAAACACAAAAAAGAATTGACTGCTGCCAAGAGTGAAATATTTTTTGCCGCTGGCGCTACTCATGAAAATCAAAATAATTGGCGCAATGCTTCCAGTTATTATGGTTTGGCTTTTTTGAGCAATGAAAAAAATCTAGTCGCCCTCTCGCGCATTGCTTTTTGTTTTGATCAATTAGGTGAAAACGACCGGGCGGAAGCGATTAAAACAATGTTGGAAAATTTATTAAAAAAATAGACATTTTTATGTATTATTTATTTGGTTTTTATTTTTTTATTCTCGGTGCAGTTTTCGGCAGCTTTTTGAGCTGCTTGGCTTGGCGCTTTTATTCAGAAAAAAATATTTGGCCAGCTTCTCGTTGTGATTTTTGCGGCCGAAAATTATCTTGGTTTGAAAATATTCCAGTCCTCAGCTATCTTTTATTGAAAGGAAAGTGTTCCGCTTGCCGTAAAAAAATTAATTGGCAATATTTTGCTGCCGAACTTTTTGGCGGCCTTCTTTTTGCTGCCGCTTTTTTTGTTTTTTTTGGAAACAATCAATATTTTTTCAGTATTTTACCTAGTAGCAGCGAGTGGCAGCAATTAATTTTTAGCCTTTTGGCGCTAACAGTTTTGTTGTTTGTGATGATCTATGATGGCCGTTATTATTTGGTTTCATTGCCTTTTGTTGTTGGTGCAAGTTTGCTTTTTTACATTTTTAATCTTTTTCTTGGTGTTCAATGGTTTTGGCCTCTAATTTCTGGCGCAATTGGCGGAGTTTTTTTCTTAATTCAATATTTGCTCACCAAAAGAAAGGGAATTGGTGAAGGCGATATCTATTTGGGCATTCTTTTGGGCTTTATTTTTCCTGAATTAAGCAATTTTTTTCTGTTTGCCGCTATTTTTATCTCCTACCTCATTGGTGCTCTATTTGGCTTGTTTTTAATAGTTATTCGCAAGAAAAAACTTGGCAGCACTCTGCCGCTTGGCTTATTTTTAGCGCTTGGTGGAATGATTACTATTCTTTTTGGTTCTAATATTGTTTCCTGGTATCTTGGCTGGTTGTAGAATTTATAGAAATTTACTATAATATAAATATTAAATAGTTATAAGGCCGAGAAAAAGAGCCTTAGTTTCTAATCTCTTATGAAGGACAATATTATTGCTGGTTTGGACATCGGATCAACCGAAATTCGTCTAGTTATCGGCCAAAAAATCAATGGCTTGGCTGGCGAAGAACTTCAAATAATCGGTGCGGTTTCCACACCAACTTCTGGCGTTAACCGGGGGGTGGTTAATAGTATCGAAGAAACCACTTCTTCTATTTCAGCTTGTCTAGAAAAGGCTGAGCGTTTGGTTGGTGTGCCAATCAACGCTGTTTCGGTTTCCATTAATGACCCGTACATCAAATGCGAAAGAAGCAAAGGGGTGGTGGCGGTCAGCAAAAGCGATGGTGAAATTAGTGAACATGATGTGGAAAGAGCAATTGAAGCGGCTCGTTCCATGGCCGTGCCGGTTAATTACGAAATTCTTCACGTCATGCCAATCAAATTTGCCGTTGATAGCCAAGAAGACATCAAAGATCCGATTGGGATGAGCGGAATTCGTTTGGAGGTTGAAATCTTAATTATCCAGGGTTTAGGAAGCCAATTAA
>CAZXPO010000030.1:0-5204 GCA_964643165.1 uncultured Gammaproteobacteria bacterium
GCTTTGACTGGTTTTTTAATCATTTTTTTGACAGGTTTTGCTGATTTTTTTACCGGAACTTTTTTGACGGAAATCTTTTTTACTGCCTTCTTCGCGACCTTAATAACAGCCTTTTTGTTGATTTTGTTTGGCTTTAACACCTTTTTGGCCGCCTTTAAAATAGGCTTTTTGGCTTTTGGCGGTGTTGTTTGGCCTTTTTTGATTGGGGCGGTTTTTTTGGCTTTTAAGGAAGAAGCTTTTTGTTTTTTTAACGCCATATATTGATTATTTATTTGCAAATTAAATCAACTGGACTGTTAATTGACAGAGGTACTGACTTCTCGTAAACGATCCGTAAAATCTTTAAAATCGTTCATTAATTGTTGAACCAGCTCGGTTTTACCATTTTTTTCCGCTTCTAATAATTCACGCTGGATACTCTTGATACGCTCCTGATAATAATATTTTTTTAATTCAACAATGCTTTTGACAATTTCGCTTTTGATTTCTGTCTCATTGAGTGAATAAAAATCTTTTTCTCCCAAAAGAATCAACAAATCAAGGAGTTGTTCTTGTTTTTCGCCTTGAGAAACTAAAAAATTACGAAAATCCTCGTAATTAAAACTTCCATTTTTATTATAGTAGATTATTAAGTCCTTGTAAAATGAAATTTTTTCGTTACCTTTGATAAATTCCGGTTCCAGCTTGCTACTAAGATAAGAAATCAGATTTGGTACGCGCAAAGTCAAAGCGAGAATTAATTCGCTCATCAATTCTTGACGATCAAGGGGTTCAGCTGCTGTTTTTTCAGGAACTGCTGAATTGGCTTGATTACTAGTGTCGAGAGAAGGATTGATATTTTTTAATTCTTCACGAAGCGATTGTTCAGGGGCACCAATTATTTCGGCAACCTTTTTTAACCAAAAATTAATTTCAATGGTGCTGGAAAAATTAGCAATCATTTTTAGGGCCCTTTTTGCTAATTCTTTGCTACCAATTGCTGTTCGGGCATCAAATTCAGAATTTAATTTGTCCAAATAATATTCCATCATCGGTCGAGCATTATTAACCGCCTGACGCCATTCTTCTGGATTTTTCTTCAAGCATTCGGCGGCATCCTTGCCGTCTTGCAAAACAATTACACTAATATTGAAATCCAGGACCATTGCTTCTTTGATTCCTCGGTCAGCCGCCATTTGCCCGGCGGCATCCATATCAAAGGCGAGGGCTAAATTATTAGTGTATCTTTTGATGATTGTTAATTGTTCAGCGGTCAAAGCTGTTCCTGAAGAAGCAATGACGTTTTTGAAGCCATATTGATGAGCCATAATGGCATCCATTTGCCCTTCCACCACAATTGCCAAATCCTGATCTTTGATTGCCCTCCTAGCTTTGTCTAAACCAAAAACGACTCGGCTTTTGTCGTATAATTCGGTTTGCGGACTGTTGATATATTTTCCGCCAACTTTTTCATTGTGTTCAATTTTTGGATTAACCCGAGCAGTAAAAGCAATTACATTGCCGTTGATGTCAGTGATTGGAAACATGATGCGGTCACGAAAACGATTGTAGTAATGATTTACTCCTTCTTTCCGCACTGAAAGACCGGCCGAAAATATTTCTTGATCATTGAAATGAAGTCGTTCATTTCTTGGCAATTCTTTCAAGCGGATTAGTAGATTATCCCAGCTGTCCGGAGCATAGCCGATGCGCCATTCTTTGATTGTTTCTTCACTCAAACCACGCTCACTCAAATATTCTCGGAAAAATTTTCCTGGATTACTTTCCAAATGTTTTTCAAAATAACGGGTTGCTGATTCCAAAATATCCAAAAGACGATTGCGTTTGGAAAAATCTTTTTTTTCAAAAGATTCGAGAGTTACGCCGGCTTTCGGAGCCAAAAGACGCATTGATTCCACAAAGCTAATTCCTTCCATTTCTTGAACAAAGGAGAAAACATCGCCACCCTTGCCGCAACCAAAACAATGCCAAATATTCTTTTCTGGCGAAATAACAAAAGACGGGCTCTTTTCCCGATGAAAGGGGCAAAGGGCCTGAAAATTGGCGCCGACGGCCTTAACTTGGATGTAGGAGCGGATAACCTCCACAATGTCCAAACGGCTTTTGATTTCGTCTGATTGGCTCATATTATTGAACTTATCTTACTACCCCTGGGAATAATTCGCAATAACCAAAGATTTGAGGCGGTTTATCTCTCCCGCCACCGCTTCCCCGTCGTATTCAGCGCTGTGGCGAGTGCTGCTTTGCCCTGATTTTTTCTGATCAAGATGTAAATTAAAAACTATAATCTCTTCCCCATTCTCCACCTTCTTTTCTAGATAAAGATGGAAGCGTGGATAAAAATCACGAGACAGGCGATAAACAAAACTCTCCTGATTGTTACCATTATCAACAATTCTGGCATAACCACAAAAACGCTGGACAAACATTTCCGGATTAAGGGTGAGATATTTTTGTTTAACTTCAAATTTCATTTTGTTTTCTAAAAATAATAAATCGAGAAAAAAGATAATTTCCGCCCCCCAAAAGCAAATTGACAGCCAGCTGAGCCAAAATATACCAAACCTCAAAACGATTAACCAGTAAATGCATTAAAAAACCATTAAGATTTAAATTCAAAAAACCGACCGAAAAATACATTGCCATCTGGCGTACTACGCGGCGATTGCTACGATTACGGAAAGTCCAAGTTTTTTGCAGAAAAAAAGAAATCGCAAAACAAAGAATAAAGGAAATTGAAGTTGCTTTAACAATTTCAAAATGAAGTAAATCATAAAAAATAAAAAGCAGAATCAAATCCAAGCCGCTACTTACACAACCCGACAAAAAAAATTTGGCGATTGAACGATGATGATGCAAAAACTTCATCAAACGAGGAACATATATCCAAGCAAAATGCTTTATTTTGAAATAAAAATTATCTATTGATCTCATAGGAGTCAAAAATCCAATTAACTAGTTTTTTTGTTTCCGAGAAGCGAGCCCCTTTGCTTGGCGCCCCCAAAACTACGGAAATAATTTCCTTCCCTTCTTCGTTTTTAAATTGTCCAACAAAACAATAGCCGGCCGATTCGGTGTAGCCAGTCTTCCCTCCCAAAACAGAAATTTTTGACCATTCATCAGACAAAAGCTCGTCAGTATTGGTTAGTTTCTTTTCTCGATCTTCCAAGGTTTTAAAATTATAAGTTTTGGTGGTGACGGCTTTTTTTAGTTCTGGCTGGCGCAAAGCTTCACGAGCCAAGCGAGCCACATCGCGAGCGCTAGCTCGATTGCGATCGCTCAAACCAGTCGGCTCCACAAAAGAAGAGCTAAACATGCCGATTGTTTTGGCTTTAATATTCATTAATTCCACAAATTCATCTTCGCTCAAACCGGTCGAATGAACCAAGGCTAAAGTAGCGCCATTGTCAGAAGAAATTAAACTGGTATAAAAAAGATCTCGAATTTTGATAGTGTCTCCAAGAAATAAATTATTTCTACCACCGCCGATAGAATCTTGCGGGGTGATTCGATAAGTTTTTTCCCAGCCAGGATTGTGATCAAGAAAAACCAGAGCGGTCATTAATTTGGAAATACTGGCAATCGCCTGCGGTTCTTCCGCCTTTTTCCCCCACAAAAAAACATTTGGTTCAGCAGCTAAAACAGCAGAATTTTTGACAAGCAGTTCCGGATCGGGAACACCAGCGTGCCTGACAAAAATTGGCGTATCGGCAGTTCTCGGCAAATAAGCTCTTCCACCACCATTTGCTTCACATAAAATCTTTGGCGGACAAAAATAAATAGGATTAAAAAAATCAAAACGGGAAAACAAAAATGAAAGAAATAAATTGAAAAATATAGAATAAAACATTGATAAAAAATAAAATTAACGGTTCTCTTCTTCGACAGCTAAAAATTCGTTTAGAGCTTGGTTATTTCTTAGGTTTTCATAGTCTGGCAAATCTTCTAGACGGCTGAGGCCAAGAAATTTTACAAATTCCAAACTGACGGAGTATAAATTTTCGTTACGAGATTTTTCAAATTTTTCTTCGATTAAGCCTCGAAGCATTAAGTTGCGGATAATTAGGCTGCAATTGACGCCGCGAATTCTTTCTAAATCAAATTTGGAAATTGGACCGCGATAAGCAATAATGGTTAGAGCTTCCAAACTTGGCTGGGTTAATTCGCCGGCCGTTTCATTCTGTAAAAATTTTTTAATAACTTCCGCACTTTCCGGAGCACTGGCTAACTGAAATTTATCTCCTTGAGAAATAATTCTCAAGCCTCGCCCTTCTATTTCATATTGATTAGCCAATTCGCGCAAAGCCGCCTCAACTTCTCTGCTTTCAACAGCAAGCAGAGTACTTAACTCTTTCAAAGCTAAAGGTTTGGCAGCAACTAATAATAGTGATTCTAATTGAGATTTGAGATTCATGGGATTTATTAATTAATATTTTTTTCTTCTTGAACTAAATTTATTTCACCGAACAATTCAGCTTGTTCGAAAAATATTTCTCTTTGTTTGGCTAATTCTAAAACTGCCAAAAAATTAACAATTAATTCAGTTCTGGTCTTGAAACTTTTGAGTAATTCGGAAAAATTTACTCGCATTCTATTTTTAACCAAAGATCTAATACTTTCAATCCGCTCATCAATACTAATTTTTGGCTCCAAAAATTTTTCTTCTAATTTTTTCACTACCGGTTTCAGCTTGGCAATAATCCTTGGGAAACAATCAGCCAAAATTTCGGCATTAATTTTTGCTGGCGGATAAAATCCGGGATTAAGTGCCGAACGATTTTTGTTGGGCATTGCCGGCGTGAATAAAGGCTGGCCGTTAGCAATAAAAACTTTTAGTTTTTCACTGGCATCAATAAATTCTTTATACATCTTGAGCTGACGCTCCAAGTCAAAAGCGCCTGCCTCTTCTTCTTCCATCACCAAATATGGCAATAGTGCTTTTGATTTGATGTATAACAATTTGGCGGCAATCATTAAGAAATCTGCCAATTCTTCGGAGTCAATATTTTCTGCCTGTTCGATGTAAGATAAAAATTGATCAGCGATTCTTGCTAAAGCAATTTCGGTGATGTCCATTTTTTCCGCTTCAATTAATTGAAGCAAAATACCGAGCGGTCCTTCAAATTTTTCAGTCTTAAAATCTACCATAAAATATTATTTGGCTGGTTCGGCAATAATTGTGTTTTTTTCAAAAAGTTTGCCGT
>CAZXPO010000031.1:0-5146 GCA_964643165.1 uncultured Gammaproteobacteria bacterium
AAGATTATTCAATGCACGATTTTGATCATCAACAAAATCTGGCAGTTGATTGGCTGTTTGGCGCTTGCTTTTTGGTTAATCGCCAAGACATCAAAAATCAAAAATTATTTGATGAACGCTTTTTTATGTATTTTGAAGATACTGATTTGTGCCGCCGGATTTGGAAAAACAAAAAAAAGGTTTGGTATTGTGCTGATGCTGAAGTTTTTCATGATCATCAGCGCCAAAGTGCCAGTAAAAATATTTTTACTAATCGTGTTTTACGTATTCATCTCAAATCTTGGTGGAAATATTTTTTGAAATGGGGCTTTGGTTGCCAGCGTTAAATTTTTATTATTATGAAGAAAGTAATTAAAGCAATTTTGCCGGTCGCTGGGTTTGGTACTCGTTTTTTGCCGGCCACCAAGGCTCAGCCAAAAGAAATGCTGCCGGTTGTTGATAAGCCGGTTATTCAATATTTAGTTGAAGAAGCAGTAGCTTCCGGAATTGAAGAAGTAATTTTTGTTACTGGCCGCGGTAAGCGCGCGATTGAGGATCATTTTGATTATTCGTTTGAACTCACCAAAACCTTGGTAGAAAAAAATAAATTAGATTTAGTGAAGAAAGTAAGAGCGATTGAAAATCTCGCCAAATTTTCTTATGTCCGCCAGCCATTACCGTTAGGAGATGGCCATGCCATCAAGTGCGCTGCTCATTTAGTTGAAGATGATGAGGCGGTTTTGATTATGTTCGGGGATACTCTTTATGAATCAGTTGTTCCGCCAACCAAACAGATTGTTGATGTATACGAAAAATTTGACGCGCCAGTAATTGGCTTGTCCGAAGTTGCCCCAGAAGATGTGAACAAATTTGGCGTAATCCGCGGTGAAGATTTGGGTGATGGTAATTTTTTGATTAAAGAATTCGTGGAGAAGCCGGAAATTGGCGAGGCGCCTTCTAACTTGGCCGCTGTCGGTCTTTATATTATCACTCCAGAAGTTTTTCAAATAATTAATACGATGGAATCCGGGAAGTCCGGCGAAATTCGCTTGGCGGATGCTTTTGATATCTTGCTTTCTAGTGGTAAGCCATTATATGGCAAGAAATTGGAAGGGGAATGGCTAGATACGGGAAACAAATTTAACTTTATTAAAGCCACTTTGAAGTTTGGTTTAAAAGACAAAGAAATTGGTAGCGATCTGAAAAAGTTGATTATTTCCTTGGCGGACGACCTAGATAAATAGGCCTATATTAGTGAAAATATAAGATTTATATTGACATAAAATAAATTATGTGATATAATGTCTTTGTTGATAAAAGTGATCATTTAAAAATAAATAATAATTAACCAAAAAAAAGAAGAGATGAAAAATTTAAATGTAATTGAAAAAGTTAAAAAAAGAAGGCCTCAAATTAATTGTGATGCACGAGCTCTTATTCCCAAAGAATTGTCTTTAAAAAAAAATAAGATGATTCCAGTAAGATGGAAGGTGGTGGAACATCAAAAAAATGGTGTTTTTCACTGGGATCCTAAAAAAGTTCATCTTTTTGTTTCAAAAGATCAAAAGGTTGATTCTGTAAGCTCAAAAAAATTACAAAAAACTTTTAAAAGAAAAAAGATTAATGTTCTAAATGCAAATTTTCTTGATTTTCTAGTAAAACATCAAGAATTAATTCCAGCTGACTGGAAAGATGAGGTTGTTGTTTTTTGGGGAACGATCTACCAAGGAATAAACGAAAGACTCTATGTTAGAACGCTAGAGTGGCAAATCGATCGGTATGTTAGTAGTTATATGTGGGTAGCATGTTACTTCGGGCAGCATGAACCGGCAGCCATCTGGAAAGATTAACAAAAAACAACAAAAAAGAAAAATTTAAACCGCATTTACTTTTAGTATTTGCGGTTTTTTCTTTACCTAACAATAAAAAAAGACTATTTAAAAAATAGTCTTTTTGGTTTCAATTTGATTGCAATTTTTTTGGTTTTCCCAATTTTTTCATTTCTGGATTTTTTTCTGGATTAAATAAATTTTCAGAATTTTTTAAAAGATAAACATTTTTTATCTTTCCTTCTTCCATCGCCTTCCAGCAATTCTGGCAGCACCACCAGTGCCCGTAAAGAAAAATGTCGGCATTTTCATATTCAGATTCTGAATAATTTTTCGTCATTTCTTTCACGGCGTTTGCTTCGGCGTGGCCAGTTTGATGACAAACATCTTTGCAGGGACCATAATTTTCTCCCGTTGGACTATCCCAACGTGGGCATTCTGTTACCAGTCTTCCAGCGTTTGTTCCAGTGCCGATAATTTTGCCATCTTTAACAATAACAGCGCCAGTCGGTTGTTTGGCGCAACCGCTTTCTCGGCAGAGATCTTTTGCTTTGGCCATGAATTCATTATCCAAGTCTACATATAAAATTTCTCTTCCTTCTGGTAAAAAAGGATATTTTACGGGTTCTTTTTTTTTCATTTTATTTTTTATTTTTTTAATTTGCAATATTACATTGAAATTTATAATAAAATCTCCAAAAAGTCAATAGTTAAGAAATGTAAAATTATTGTACTTCAATTTTCTGCCAAGTTAAAATTCCATCGTTGTCAGCTTGAAAATATAAGATTTTATTTTTTTCATCCAATCTTGGCTGGCTGATACTTTTTCCATCAAGCAATTTTGTGATTCTTCCGCTTCCTTCATAAAGATCAATGGAGTTGATACTTTTATCGGTGGTATAAATTAAATATTTTTTCTTTTTACTCCAGGCTAAACCAGTAACCTTTTCGCTGATTCTGGTAATCAATTGCCGATTGCTATTTTTTGAATCAAAAGCAGTGATTTCAAAATCGCCGGCAATTAATAATTTTTCATCCTCCAGCCAATTCCAATAATTTGTGTTGCCGATTGCTCCGCCGCGCGGGTTTAATTTTTCTTTATCAAAAAGAAAAAGATTGCGGCTATCAGGATTGTAGGCGGCTAAAATATTTTTTTGGTTAGAAGATAATTCATAACGCCAGGCGCCAGGAAGGTTAATACTTTGATTAACGATATTTTTTTCCAAATCATAGTCTCTTAGCTCGATGCGGGAATCCGTTTTGACGATAACAAATAATTTTCCATCTTTTGGCAAGAAATCCAAATATTCTTCTTGTTCATTTGCTTTTAGAATTTCTTTTGCTTCTTCATTTCTTTGGTTATAGGAACTAATTTTGTTTTTACCTCCAAAGAAAAAGAGAGAATTGTTTTCCGATTTTATTTTTTCTGGATTTCCCAATTTTGTTTTTAAAAGTTCGGCAGTCGCTACATCGTTAATTTCGCCGCTTAAATTATCCACACAAGATTCGGCTAATGATTCCTCAGCTTCGGTTGGTGTGCAGCGTTTGAAAAGCACGATATTTTCTGCATAAGTACTTTGTCCGCCATAAATCGTCATCTTTTTTTCCCATGGCCAATAACCATCAAGCTTCACTTCTACCAGATATTCTTTTGGTAAAAGATTTTTTACTTTTGCCGGTGTAGTGGCATAATCACCAAAAATACTGCCGCTGGATTTGGTTTGTTTGCCATCCAGATAAATATCAGCACCTTTTGGGGTGCTGGCCAAAATAAGCGTGCCTGTTTTTTGCAAAATATGACCCTTTAAAAGACGATTAAAATCCAAGCGATAGCCAGTGGCATAAAGAGAAAGAAAAAAAGTAATGACGATAAAAAGAACAATAAACAGAATAAACATTAAATCCCTAATTAATTTACTCATATTATTCAAAGATTTTAATATCGGCGCCGAGGGAATTTAGGCGTTCATAAAGATTCTCATAGCCGCGATCAATCGGGTATGAATTTCTGAGAACAGATTTTCCTTTGGCGGCGAGCATACAAATCAAAATATTGATTGATGGGCGCAGGGCTGGCGGACAAACCATTTCATTTGGTTTGAGAATGGTGGTGCCTTTGACAATTACGCGGTGAGGATCCATCAGGGTGATATCCGCTCCGAGACGATTTAATTCGATATAGTAGATAGCACGATTTTCGTAGACCCAGTCGTGGACTAGGGTTTGTCCTTTGGCTTGAGTGAGAATTGGCACAAAGAGCGGCAAGTTATCAATATTCAAGCCAGGATAAGGATTTGGGTGAATTTTGTCTGGCAAAGATTTGAGAGCGGAAGGAATAATGTCCAAATCGACTAAGTCAAAAAATTTATTTTTGGATTTATAAATTTTGCTGATTTTTAATTTTTGTCCCATTACTTTTAATTTTTCAATTTCCAAGCGGAGATAATCAATTGGGCAGCCGATAATTTTTAGATGGGAATGGGTAGTAATCGCCAAAGAGATAAAAGCCATTGACTCGATTGGATCGGGCATGATTGGATAGTTTTCGACGACTTTTAATTTTTTGACGCCGACTATCTTGAGACGATTAATTCCAGACCATTCAATATTTGCTCCAGCAGCCTTCAAAAAACAAATCAAATCTTGCACCATATAATTTGAGGAAGCAAAATTTATTTCGGTTGTTCCCGGGGTGAGAACAGCGGCCATGATGGTATTTTCGGTTGCTGTATCACCGCTTTCATACATCGTAAAAGAAGCCGCTTTCTTTTTGCTAGCATCTACTTGATATTCGTGGAGAGTTTCTTTGATTTTGATACCCATTTCTTTCATGGCAATCAAATAAGGATTAACGGTGCGTTTGCCAAGATTGCAGCCTCCGGATTTCGGTAAAGAAAATATTTTTAATTCTGTACTCAAAGCACCCATCAAAAGAAGGGCGGAGCGAGTTTTGAGAAAAGCTTCACGATCAATTTCTTTGATTTTTATTTCGCCGTTGTTGATAATTTCCAATTGTTTACCTTTTTGCCAGGAAATTTTCAGACCGATAGAGGTTAAAACTTCAATAATTCGGTGAACTTCTTCGATCATTGGCACGTCTCGCAAAATAGTTTTTCCTTCAATCATTGCGGTTGCACAAAGAATGGCAACTGCCGAATTTTTTGCTGAATTTACGGTAATTTTTCCAGATAGCGTTTTTCCGCCATTTATTATAAGATTAGCCATAATTTTTTACTAGCTCCATTACATCTACTAGCGGAGCCAGATGATGAACGGCAATGGTTTAATTTACATCTATCATATCTTATTTGTTGACATTTTTCAAATATCTGCTATAT
>CAZXPO010000032.1:0-5005 GCA_964643165.1 uncultured Gammaproteobacteria bacterium
ATCAAAAAAATTTTATCTAAAATAATTATACCACAAATTAATTTTTACTGAAAAAATAATATTCTTTTAAAACACTAGGGATGCACTTCGCCTGATTACAATTAGCATCTTTTTCACAAACTATCGTTGAATCGTTACTACAAATTTTTTCTCCCGATTGTCCGACAATTTTGTCTTCATCAATTTCTGGTAAATCATCGTCTTTGCTTGGCTGTCCGGCATCACGACAATAATAGAAGTCATATTGAAAAGGATTGCTTATTATGTCTCGCCAAGGAGCCCAAGAACCATCACTTTTTACCCTTGGCCAAGGGTTCGCACAAACAAAAACAAATAATTCAGAACTAGATTTTTTGCCATTGCCGCCAAAGTATTGATTATTGCTTGGCATTTTTACGGTAGTGTAAAGCAAGGTTTTAGCATCGCTAATTTTATCAGAAACAGTGGCAATAACTTTATTAGCGGCTGGTATTGAGGTCGTGGAAATCAAAGAGGGGTCAGCTATTTTGAATTCCCAAGTCCAAGAATAACCGGAAACTGGATTTAGCAATTGATTATCGGAACTATAAGCACTAGCCGAAAATACTTTATCGCGATCATTTTTTGAATCAAAAGCGGTTTGTCCATAAACATCATCGCTAGTGTCATTAGTTACTGTTGAAAATAAATATTGACTAGGAGTAATGGTGGTGTAGTCGATTTGGCAAATATCTCCTTTGGTAGTAAAAGAACTGATAAACGCCTGATAGGAAGTGTTGTTGATTTTTATGCCGCCATCTTGGGCGCTACCACTATTTTCTAATTTAATTACATATTCTTCAATTTCTCTCTCAATTGAAATGACTTGTTTGTTTCTTTCTGTTTCGTTGCTAATCAAGTCATCGCGATATTCTTCTTTGCCATCCAAATATACTAATTCTCGATAATAAGCAACTTTATCTTTTTGTTTTTCCAGCTCGCTAATTTTATTTTCCAAAACTTCAATTTGATTAAAAATTTTAGCAACCTGCAAGCCAAGGTCATTTCTTTTTCTTTCAACTTCATCGAATAAATTGTTAACTTCAATAATTATTTCTGGTTTACCTTCTTTTTCAACTTCTTCAATCTTGACCCGCAATTCCTCCAAATTCTTTTTGGCCTCATCAATACCTTTTAACAAATCTTGATGCTCTCCGCTTAGAGAACTTGGGTTATCAATCACCAAACCAACACCATCAACACTCAAGACACCCTTTGTCGAAGATGGTTTTTGATCATCTCCTTTCACAAAAATCAAATATTTGGTATTTTTTGCCAATACTGTTTTTGGATTAATAAGTAAAGAAGTTGCGGAATTATAATTTTTGGTTACTTCCAAAGTCTGAATATTAATCGGTACTTGGCAATAAGTGTGGTCAGCAGTATTGTCGGCCAAAGCATTGCCTTTATCAAAAATATTAGTAATCGAAGCAATAATTTTTTCCAAATAATTTAAGGCCTTGGCAAAAATATTTTCTTTTAAGTTTTCCAGGGCTAAAGGAGTGCTGCTTGGACATTTATAGCCTGCTGGATGTTCTTCTAATAATCTAACGCTATCATTATTAATACTGATTGGGTCTATTAAGCGGTCAAAACCAACTTGAATAGCAACGTTTCGACAAATATTACTTGCCCCAGAAACTGGAAAAACTTCTTTGATTGATGGTTTTGGATAGCAACAAGAATCGGTGCCACAACCAACATTTCCGCCGCCACATTCATCATCTTTTGTGCAACCGCAACAGAGGCCGCGCGAAGCGCCGCTGCAATCTCCTTTATCGGCGCTACAAGATAATTTTGGATTAATTGCCTGACAAGAAACGTTGTCGCCAGGTGTGCAGCAACAAACTCCACATTCTCCGCCAGTAGAAGGATCGCCAGTATTAATTTTTGTTCCGGAAGAAGTTAAACAAGAGAAAACGCTAGTGCTGGTGCTAAAAACTCCACCACAGATAGAAGGGTCGCAAGTATAGTTGTTTTCTGACGAAGCAACACTATTGCAGCTTAATCCCAATCCAGAATCGCCACCACTGGAAACGCAAGCTTTTTCACAATCAGGAACCGAAGAATAGGCACCGTTACTGACTGGGCTGCTGGAAGCACATTTTTTGTCGCCAGTTTTGGAGCAATCATAGTAAGCACAAAAACCAGCCAAATCTTTTCCGCTACCACCACGACAAACCGCTTTGCCGTTAACTTTGTTTTTAGCATCTAAACAACAGACCCCTGAGTGCTCCAAACAACCTTGTTCATCGAGAGAGGCGCAGTCCACACAAGCTCCTGATGGAAATGAACTGGAAACTGAACAGAATTGGCCGTTGTGGCCAGAACAGTTACAGGCAGCATCCCTGGAAGCAGTGTCGCTGCCAGCAGCATAGCAACCAGAACATTTTCCAAGATTAGCATCGCCTGAACCGCAAGTTCCGCCGCAAGTTAGCGGCGCACAACAATCCTGATTTCCATTGCTAACCTGGCAACAACATTCACAAGATGGAGCTTCATCAATCGTGCAGCGGCCGGAAGCATTGCAGACTTCATTTCCTTTGCATTGAATTCTAATTGCACATTTTCCATTAATGAATTCCTCTCCTTGAGCGCACAAAGAACAATTATCTTCTTTTTTTAATTCATCAATTGAATTTCCTTTAGCGCAAAGACCATTATTAATTTTTAACCAACCAGGAGCACAAGTTTTATTGGAAGAATAAACCAAGCGCTTATGTTTTCCATATTCAGGCAAGATTTTACAAAAAGAACCTTCTTGTTTTTCGTCGCTCCATGGTAATTCAGTTTCTTTTAAACAAAGTCCATCGGAGACCGTATATCCATCTGGACAGCAGGCGCCTTTATCCACCGTCTTAATTTCGGAGCCAGAAGAACATTTTCCTGGAACATTCGGACAAGTTTCGTCGGTTTGGCAAGAGCCTATTTCTTTAGAAATACCGAGACAACTACTGTTAATATCTGGGAAAGTAGTGGTACCAAAACTAGTACTAAAAGCCCATTCAAAAACTGAGCCGCTAATATCATCTAGACATTCAACCAAACTACTAGCACATTGTCCTGCTTTTGCTGTGGTTGATGAACAACAAACACCCAAAAAGCAATCAGCATCTTTTGTACAAGAACCAACTTGGAAATTAACTAAATTACTATTTTCCAATCTTACTCCACCAGAGACTGCACCGTTTGGCACAGTTACTTCAACCTTGTCTACTCGGTTATTGGCAGAAACCGTGGAAGTGGCTAAAACTGAATTAAAATAAACTTGAGCCAAGGCGCCATTGGCACCAAAATTTTCACCGAAAAGAGTGGTCTTGGAATTAACCGGACCTCGGTTGGGGTTAATTCTACAAATACCTGGAGCTATTTGCTCGGCGGCATTATAGGTAAAATACAAACCATTTTTTGAAGAATCAATTTTCCAAGAATCAGTAATTACTTGCACTGTGCTGGTGGCTAAATTAATACCAGTCGGTACCTTAACTAAGATTTCTTTATCAGACCAAAGAGAATAAGTACATTCTTCTGGAAATTGATAATTTGCTTCTTGATCACCAAAAAATACTTTGCCATTGCCACGAAGGTTGCCAAAATTACTACCTTTAATGGTGACATATTGCCCAGCTGGACCGGAATCAGGAGAAATGGAAATAATACTTGGTGCTGGCGGAAGATCGTTTAGTTTTGTGAAATATAAAAAATTACTTTTTAATTTTCCGTTGCCGACAAACAAACTATTACCACCAGCATAAATACTTGGCACTGCTGAAGATCCGGAATTGTTATCCGCAAGATTTTTTGTGCCGCCAATATTTTCTTGATAACTACCAAAGAACACTGAACTATTTTTTAAATTATTTCCGAAAAATGATAGTCTGTCATTGGTTTGAGCGGCATTTGGTGACAAAGAACAAAGACCAGGACGCGCAATATTGTTTTCGATAAAGTCTGGAATTTTTGGTCCGCTACTATCATTTGTGGAATCACCTTCTCCGTTGCGAGTAATGGAAATAGGGCCGTTTTTAACTCCCTCAGGAACAACCACAATCAATTGATTGGTGATGGTGTTGGTACATTGAGAATAGATTTCAGCTGCACTCTTGGCAGTAACCCCACCAATAGTAATTTGCTGGTTGGCGGTGATATCGACCAAAGAAAAATCATCAAGATATAAAGTACTACCATTTCCAGTTGGGCCATCGACCAAAACAAATTTAAACTTTTGACTATTACTTGAAGAAAGGGTGGATAAGGCCAAGAATATTGAACGTGGATTGGTATATTGTCCCGGAGCAATTTCGGCAACCTTGCCATCATTAAAATAAACCTCTAAACGATTAGTCAACACTCCCTGATAATTAAATTGAATTCCGTAGAGATGGCCGCTAGTAAATTCTTGTTTGCCGTCCAAAGAGTAAGTAATTTTCGCCTGACTATTCAAACCATCGGTGTTGCCATAAGCTTGTTCAAAAAATAAGGCTGGAGAATTTTTAATTGGTGTTTCCGCAATTAAAATTCTGGCTGAAGAACCAACCTCCAAGCCACCAAAAGCTGCCCCAGTAGGGATTTGTTGGTTGGGATAATTATTAAAATTTTCTGTGAAAATTGTTTTGTTGCCGGAAGTTTTGTTGAAATTTTTTCCATAAATAGTCAGGAGGTTTCCAATTTTTCCGTTTGGAGTTGTGGTATTGCAAATTGAGCCTGGGCAATCGGAAGTGGACTCACAAGCTTTGTTAATGTCGTTTTCACAATAACCACCAACTGGACTAACACCAGAAATCAACATTGGACCCTCACAAGTACAAGAATTGGGATTACAAGTTAGGCCGGCAGCACAATTGTTACCATTAATATCGCAAGAGCCATCAGGCTTTAAACCGCAAGAGTCCCCATCTTGGCTTTTATCTTCGCACAAACAATTAACATTACAAATCTTGTTATCCAAACCGCAAAGACCGTCATTTGGCTGGCAAACTCCCAAATC
>CAZXPO010000033.1:0-2113 GCA_964643165.1 uncultured Gammaproteobacteria bacterium
CCCCAGTGTCCGGAAGTTTTCCAAAGCTCATCATTGAATAATTGCGGGGTGCGGACTTCTTTGTAGCCTTCGCCATAAGATTCTTCGCGAACGAATTTGATTAATTCATTCAAGATAATCATGCCCTTCGGCAAGAAAAATGGCATGCCGGGAGCATATTCATGATTCATAAAAATATCCAATTCTTTGCCGAGCTTGCGGTGATCGCGCTTTTCCGCTTCGGCCATCATGTGGTCATAAGCAGCTAATTCTTCTTTGCTTTCAAAAGCCAGGCCATAAATACGGGTGAGCATTTTATTTTTTTCGTTGCCGCGCCAGTAAGCACCAGCTAATTTTTGCAAGCGAAAACTTTTCTGGGCGATTTCCTTGGTGCTTTCCAGATGCGGTCCGCGGCATAAATCGGTGAAGGAGTCGACGGTATAAAAACTAACCATTGTTTCGCCAGCGGTTTTCAAGTCGGCTACTAGTTCGTATTTGTATGGTTCCAAATTTTGGTCGATTTCTTTCAGAGCTTCATCGATATTTTTTTCTTCACGAGTAAAAGTTAAACCCTTATTAATTAAGGCGATCATTCGTTTTTCAATTTTTGGCAAATCGGTATCAGAAATTTTGGTTTCGCCGAAATCAATATCATAATAAAAACCATTTTCAATCGCTGGGCCGATTGCTAATTTGGCTTCTGGATATTCTTCCTTGATCGCTGCCGCCATGATGTGGGCAAGCGAATGGCGCTTCATTTCTACGCCGTTATTTTTTTCGTTTTTCATATTTTTATCAAATTAATTATTCAAAAAAACCCGCCCTGGTCACAAAGATAAAAATTATCTTGTTGACCGGGACGGGATTTGAAAATCTCGCGGTTCCACCCAGTTTCTTTTGCTTTATTTTTTTAAAGCAAAAACTCTTTTGGTTTTTTTGCGGCCTTGGGAGAAAAATTTCTCATCATCCGAGGATGATTGCGGTTTGGTGGACCGCACAATCAGCTACTCGACAAGTATAGCGGATAAAAGGGGAATTGTAAAGGAAATTAGATAATTATTTTGGAAATCAGCTTTTTTAATTTTGGTAAATCATTTTTGATAGTTCTCCAAACTTCCGTTTCGTCTATATCAAAATATTCATGAATTAAGACATTTCTCATGCCAATAATATCTCTCCAAGGAATTTCTTTGTGTTTGTTTTTGAATTCAGGAGTAATTTTATTGGATGCTTCGCCGATTATTTCAATTCTCCTAATAGAAGCATCAATCAGTGGCCAAGATTTTTCAAAATCTTTCTTTTTTATTCCCTTGGTATGTTTCTGAATCAAATCAATACTTTCCAAAATATGTTGTAGAAAAATATGATTATCTTTTTGCATAAATTTTTATTTCATCTTTTTTTATATTTGATGCAAGCAAGTGGTTAATAGAGCGGTAAGTTAGTAAGTCAACTTTTCTTTTTAAAATTTTTTCTAAATCCATTTTTAATCTCCCCATAGCCATCAATCCGCCAATTTTTCCCAATTCAACCAATAAATCAAGATCGCTGTTTTTGTTTTCTTCGCCACGCGCAAAAGACCCAAAGATAGAAGCCCTTTTCACTTCGTATTTTTTTAAAATTGGGTTTATTTTTTTCGTAATTGTGTCAAGTTTTTTTGTCATATTCCAAGGGTTTTATATGTTATTAGTATAATAAAAATAAGCTTTTTTGTCTATTTTTTTAGTCGATTAGTAGTCGATTAATAGTCGATTGTCAATTAAATTTATCTCGCCACTGCCAAGCCGATTACTTTTTTGGCCCCAGCTTTTTTGAGCACTTTGGCGGCTTCCGCCAGGGTGGCGCCAGTGGTGACCACGTCATCAACGAGAATAATTTTTTGACCGGCCAAATTTTCTCCTTGCCAAGAAAAAGCGTTGGCGATATTTTTGCTTCTTTTTTCGGCGGCCAATTCAGATTGCGGCGGTCGTTCTGATTTTTTCAAGCCGTCAATAATTGGAATCTTAAAATAACTGCTCAGCTCTTGAGCGATAATTAGGCTTTGATTGAAGCCTCTTTCGGCTTGACGGCGAGCAGAAAGGGGAATTGGAACAATTAACAAATTATTTCCATGTTTCAATAAATCTTTTATTTC
>CAZXPO010000033.1:2213-4975 GCA_964643165.1 uncultured Gammaproteobacteria bacterium
AAAATAAATTTAAATATTTTTTTGATGAATTTCATAAAGTAAAGATAACAAAAAAACCGCCTTCCGGCGGCTTTATACTTTTGTGACGGAATGATTATTTCAAATTTACTTGATAAAGTTCGCCGCTCTGCTTGTCAGTGAAATATAGTTTTGACTGGCCTTGATCGACTAGAATCTGGGAGATGGTATAGTCGCCGTTCGGAGTGGCGATTAGGTTTTTGGTGCCAGTTTTGAGATTAATTTTGTATAGGTTGTCAGCAGTAGTGTCGGCAGTTTCTGGAAACAAGCCAGCGCCAGCTTGGAGATTTTTTGGCACAGCACAATAGAGTTCATCGTCATTGGCAAAAGTGCATTTGCTCGCCCAGGTTTCCAAAGTAATTCCTTTGGTGACTGAACCGATATTGCCATTTTCAGTTTCGGCAATCCAAAGTTTTGGTTTCATGTCGGTGTTGGAGTTGTAGACGCTATAAAGAAGTTTGTTGCCAGTGCTTGACCATTCAGATTGGAAACCTCTTCCTTGAACGGTCATTGATTTCATATTCTCGCCGTTGAAGCCGATGAAATAAACTTCCTTGCGATCAAAATCAACGCCGTCGACATAGGTTGCTGCGACTTGATTGTTCGGCGACCAATCAACGGTGACGTCTTTGGCGTTTTCACCAATAAATTCAATTGCTTTTGCTCTCGACCCGTCATCATTGGCGACAATTAAATAGCGATTGTCAACATCTTGCCCCAAACTTTTGGAAGAAATTTTACTGCTGTCCGGCGAGAAAGAAAAATCTTCCCAGTGGGAAGGGAGAATGGTGGAAGTGTCGGTTCGAAAATTGTAGACGGATTTTGTGCCATCTGGATATTCAAGAATCGCTTTGTTGTTGTCTGGGGACCAGGTGATGTCTTGAACATTCGGGAAGGTTTTGTCGGTGATGGCAACCGGATTGCCGTTGGCATCTAGTTTGTAAAATTTTCCGTCGAATTCGTTGTAGTATTGGACGGAGTTTTGACTAATGGTGGCGCCAATGATTGGCGCGTCAGAAACATTTCTGGCAGAAGTCAGGCCGCCGCTAGCAATTGGCGAAACAGATTCGCTTTCTCGACCCGGAATGTTTTGGGAGTTGGATTGTTCGCTGCCCGGAGTGGTGTTGTCGCCGCTAACCGGAACGGTGTTGCCATTTTCATCAACAATTGTGCCGAGGCCTTCGGTGGAGGTTGGCAGGGTGCCGACTGGGTTTTGATTTCCACCCAAAATTTCTGCCGGATTGAGTTCGCCAGTGAAAAAAGTTTTCCACATTAGAACGCCGATTAAAATGGAAGCGGACAGAAAGCCGAGCAGATAAAAAATTTTTTTGTAGCGTTGAAAAAAGTTCATGTGTTTTTTTTGTTTTTTAGCTTGTTTCGTTTCTGATATTATTATATAATATTAAAAGATAACACACAATTGATTTTTATCCTTTATTATGGGTTCTTTATTTTCTTCAGATAACACATATCTCGGTATTGATATCGGCGATTCATCACTAAAAATGGTAGAGCTCAAGAAAAAAGGCTCTCGTTTGTCTTTGGTTGGTTATGGTTTCACCGAAAATGTGAACGGCATTCAATTCACAAAATTAGAAGACGCTGATTATTTGGCTAGCGCCATCAACAAGGTGCGCCGCGAAGCAAACATCAAATCCAGACGAGCAGTGGTCTCTTTGCCGACCTTTTCAGTTTTTTCTTCAATCATCAACGTGGTCAACAACGATCGAAAAGTTTTGCCTGATGCAGTTCGTGAAGAAGCGCGCAAAGTAATTCCGTTGCCTTTGGAAGAAATGATTTTGGATTGGAAAATAATTCCGTCTGCCGATGGCAAAGAGGGCAACAATCTCAATATTTTTTTAACCGGTTCACCAAAAAAATTAGTCCGCCGCTACATCGAAATTTTTGGCAAAGCCAAAATGGAATTAGCCAGTTTGGAAACAGAAACTTTTTCGCTGATTCGTTCTTTGATGGGCACTGACCCATCAATAGCAATGATTGTGGAAATTGGCGCCAATAGCACCGACATCGTGATTGTTCGAGAAAGTATTCCAATCATTAGCCGCAGCTTGGAAGTTTGCAGCCGCACCATCACCAATGTTTTGGCAAAAAATATGGGCACCACTTTTGCCAAAGCTGAGCAATTCAAATTAGATTTGAGTCTGACGCTTAGCGGTGGTAATCACAGTGTTGAATTTCCGCCAGTAATTATTTCTGCCGTCCAGCCGATTTTGAGTGAAATTGAATATATGTTAGATTTTTTTGCCACCAACTACAAAGGAAAAGTAGAAAAAATAATTCTTTCCGGCGGTGGTGCAATGATGTTCGGCTTGCCAGATTATTTGGCCAAAAAATTGGAAATGCCGGTTTTTGTTGGTGACCCTTGGTCCAGAATTGATTATCCAGCCGAACTAAAAGACATAATCAGTGAAGTTGGTCCGCGCTTGGCAGTAGCCATCGGTTTGGCAATGCGCGAGATTTGATTTTTATGATATTTGGACAGAAAAAAAAGAAACCAAGCAGCAACCTCGAAGCCTTTTTGAATCAAGAAAAAGGCTCTTTGTCGTCAGCAAAATCTTTTTCTTCTGAAATTCCTGTTCAAGTTCCGCCTATTCAAAGTGCTCCGCCTATTCAAAGTGCTCCGCCAGCCGCACCAAAGCCAGCCGCACCAAGACCGGCAGTTAGCCGCCCAAAAGCCGATTTTCGCAATCCAGAAATTTTGGATTTGGATTTGGTTGGTCAAG
>CAZXPO010000034.1:0-4972 GCA_964643165.1 uncultured Gammaproteobacteria bacterium
CTCCTTTTTTATTTGTAAATTCACATAAAAATCATTCTGATATATAATAAAGTTGAATTAAAAGAAAAATATATGCCAATAAAACAACTTCGCGGTATTCGCCCTGAATGGCGAGGACCAAAAAAATACGAAATTACCAAATCTCAAAGAGGTGATAAAAAACCAAAAAATTGGAAAGCAATAATTTTTAGTAAAAAAACTTTTAAGTATTTGCTAATTTTATTTTTAGCTGGCTGTCTAACTCTTGCCGCTTTGATTGTTTGGTATTCCCGCGGTTTACCAAATCCAAATCAACTTATTGACCGTGAAGTAGCACAAAGCACAAAAATTTATGATCGCAGCGGCGAACATATTTTATATGAAATTCACGGTTCAGAGAAAAGGACTCTTGTTTCCTTAAATCAAATTCCAGACAATGTAAAACATGCCACAATTGCCATTGAAGACAAAAATTTTTATAACCATGGTGGCATTAGTGTTTGGGCGATGTTTAGAACTTTAGTGACTAATGTAATTTATCGCCGCAGCGCCGGTGGCTCAACACTTACTCAGCAATTAATAAAAAATGCTATTTTAACCAATGAAAAAAGTATTCCGAGAAAAATCAAGGAAATAATTTTAGCCCAAAGGATTGAAAAGAAATTTTCTAAGGATGAAATTCTCCAGATGTATCTTAATGAAATTCCTTATGGTTCAAATGCTTATGGTGTAGAAGCGGCTAGTCAAAAATATTTTGGTAAAAAAATTAGCGACGTTTCTTTAGCGGAAGCAGCGACCCTAGCCGCACTACCGCAAGCTCCAAGCCGTTATTCACCTTATGGTTCAAATAAAGATCTTCTCTTAGGAAGAAAGGATTATGTTTTACAAGTGATGGCTGAACAAGGATATATTAGCGAAAGTGAAAAAGATCAAGCAAAAAAAGAAGAAATAAAATTTCAAAAACCAGAAGCCAATATTACTGCTCCTCATTTTGTGATGTATATCAAAGATCTTCTTGCTGAAAAATATGGAGAAAAAGTAATGGAACAAGGCGGTTTAAAAGTTTATACCTCACTTGATTACGACAAACAAAAAGCAGCTGAAGAAATAATTACTGAGAAAACAAAAAATTATCCAGAAAAATACAACGCCAATAACGCTTCTTTGGTCGCTATTGATCCAAAAACTGGAGAAGTCTTAGTGATGGTTGGCTCACGCGATTATTTTGACAATTCAATTGATGGACAAGTTAATATTGCTACTAGCTTGCGCCAACCTGGTTCATCCTTAAAACCTTTGGTTTATGCAACATTATTTGAAAAAGGTTACACTCCAGATACTGTTCTTTATGATGTTAATACAAATTTCTCTAACGACCCAACCAAACCATACGAACCAAAAAATTATAATCTTCAAGAAAATGGCCCGGTTAGTATTAGAAAAGCGCTCGCTGGTTCCTTAAATATTCCAGCGGTCAAAGCTCTTTATTTGGCGGATGTAAAAACTGTCACCAAAAATGCCGCTGATCTTGGCTACACCACTCTCAACAATCCCGATCGCTATGGCTTGTCATTAGTTTTGGGCGGCGGAGAAGTAAAACTCTTAGAACACACTAATGCTTATAGTGCTTTTGCTAATGAAGGAAAAGTTTCCGAAATTATTACTATCCTAAAAATTGAAGACAAGGATGGAAAAGTTTTAGAAGAAAATAAAGTAAAAACGAGAGACACAGTTATTTCTCCACAAACCGCCAGAATGATAAATAATATTTTATCCGACAACGCTGCTCGTTCCTTTGTTTTTTCTGCTTCTAATTATCTTAACCTTGGCGAACGTCCAGCAGCGGCAAAAACCGGAACCACTAATGATTTTCATGATGCTTGGACAATTGGCTATACCCCTTCATTAGTTGCTGGGGTTTGGGTTGGTAATAATGATAATGCAAAAATGAAAGCTGGTTCTGATGGTAGTATTTTAGCCGCGCCAATTTGGCACGATTTTATGAAAATAGCTCTGAAAGATTATTCTGTAGAAAATTTTACCTCCTATGAAAATAAAAAAACCGGCAAAGCAATTATTGACGGTGATGTTTCTTCCGCTAATGTTTTAAAGATTGATAAATTTTCCGGCCTATTAGCCAGCAGTTCCACTCCACCAGAATTAATTGAAGAAAAAGTTTTTGGAAGCCCGCACTGTATTCTCCATTATGTAAATAAAGAAGATCCACTTGGACCAAATCCTGAAAATCCTAGTAACGATCCTTTGTATAAAAATTGGGAAGAAGGAGTTCAAACTTGGTTTAAGAAAAACAGTAAAGCAACCACCACAACCGAAGCCGCACCGACCGAATATGATAACATCCACACAGAAGCTAATAAACCTCTTCTAAACATTATTTCTCCAACTAATGGTCAAACTATCAACGGAAGAGAAATTAACGCTCAAATTAACGCTAGTGCCCCAAGAGGAATTTCTGTGGTTGAATATTCACTAAACAACGGAAATTATATTTCCGCTGGGCAAAGCCTTAATTTTCCGGTTGATCTTTCCGGTTTAAATGATGGTTATTATAAAATAAATTTTAAAGTTTGTGATGATGTTTTAAATTGCGTCTCCACTTCAACTGATTTTAATTTGGTAAAATAAAAAAGAATTAAAAAAAGCGCTGTCTAATTAACAGCGCTTTTTTATTTTTATTGTCTAATCGGCATGACAATATAAAAATAATTTTCTTCTTTGGTTGGTGAAAGCATACAAGGAGAATTGTCACTAATAACTTTCAAATTTATTTGATCATCATTAATATTATTCAAACCATCTAATAAATACCTGAAATTAACAATAATTTCATTATCACTACCATTTTGTTCACAAGAAAGTTCAATTCGACTTTCCCCACTTTGGCCAGAAGAAGAATAAACCACAAGTTTTCCACCTTTAAAATCTAGACCAACATCATTAATTCCACTTTTGGAAAAAATCGCCGCCGCTTTGATGGCGCGAGAAAACTCATTACGATTTAAAATTACACTGGTATTAAATTTTTCTGGAACAATTTGACGGTAGTCTGGAAAATTACCATTAATTAAACGGGAAACCAAATCTGTTGAATCAATCGAGAACATGATTTGATTGTCGGAAATAAAAATTTTAACCTGATTAATATTTTCTTCTGAAGAATCACTATCAGAAAAATTAGAAATAATTCTTAAAAATTCCTGAATTGTTTTTGCTGGTACAATAAATTTTTGATTTTCAATTGCTTCACCTTGCCAATTAATACCAATTTCCTTTTCCGCTAAACGATAGCTATCAGTAGAAGCCAAAACTAAACGTGAACCAAAAAAACTAAAAAGTACTCCAGATAATTCAATTCTATTTTCATTATTTGAAACCGAAAAAATAACCTGGGAAAGGGCCCTTTTAATATCTTCTATTTCACAAATGCAATAATTTTCTCCAGATAGGGTTGGAATTAAAGGAAATTCTTTTGCACTTTCTCCTTTTATTTTTGTTTTATAATTATCACATTCTATTTTTAATTCTTCATTAACTTCATTAATTTCAACATTATCACCAGCTAGAAAATTAACATATTCGGAAATAGTTTTTGAATCAACGGTAAATTCACCATCGTTTTCCACTTTTCCTCTTAACTTGTGAACAATTCCAATTTCTAGATTAGTACTAACTAATTCTACCCCTCCACTATTTGCTCTAATTAAAACATTATTAAGGATTGGTAAGTTAATATTTTTAGATGTGATATGTCCAACAATTGATAATCCTTTTTTTAAGTTTTCTCTTCGGATGATGAATTTCATATATATTAATAATTTATATAATTTAAACTAATAACAATAATAAGGGAGTGGATAAAAAAATTTATGGCGTTTTATTTTGTTATATTAGTGAAAAATATGTGTTGATATCCTTGTGATTTTTTGGTGTGAAAAAAATAATAACAAGTGTAAAACTTTAACAATCCTCTACTTATTCACAAGTTATTATTTTTAATTCACAAGATAAGAACAAAGAACTAACAACTTTTCAACAGAAATTAATAGACAGATCCGGCAAATAATTGTTTTATTGATTCAATTTCCTGTTTAACTCTTTCGTTTTCTCTTTCTTTTACCTCTTGCTCAATTTTATTGTAAGCATGCATTGCGGTAGTGTGATCTCGACCACCAAACTCTTGGCCAATTGTTGGGTATGAAGTGTTTAATTCTTCTCTAATTAAATAGATGGCAATTTGTCTTGGCCAAACTAATTCTTTTTTACGGCTAGAGCCAATAATTTCTTTATAGGAAATATCATAAAATTTGGCGACGCTTTCAATAATTTCTTTCGGGGTCAGGGATTTTAATTGGATATTGGTAATTAGATCGCTTAATACTTCCTTTACACTTCTAATACTCGGAGTAATATTTTTTAATTGATGATGAACAATTACTCGGTTAAGAGCACCTTCAAGTTCGCGAATATTATTCTGAATATGGTTTGCAATAAAAGATAAAACTTCTTTATCAAGAGGAAAACCTTTTTCTTCAGCCTTTCTTTCGAGAATTGCTAATTTAGTTTCAATATCTGGCTTCCCCACATCAGCCACCATTCCAGATTCAAAACGAGAAATCAAACGTTTTTCAATAGCTGGAATTGATTTTGGTGGACGATCAGAAGTGAGAATAATTTGTTTGTTTGCTTGTTGTAATTCGTTGAAGGTGTGAAAAAATTCTTCTTGAGTTCCGTCTTTTCCACCCATGAATTGGACATCATCAACTAAAAGTAAATCCACATTTCGATAAAGATTTTTGAAATCTTTTCCTTTTCCGGTTTGCACAGCCTGAATGTAGTTGTTAGTAAATTTTTCACTAGTGGTGTATAAAATTTTGCCAGTGAATTTTGAAGCTTCATTACCAATTGCTTGCAAGAGATGAGTTTTTCCCAAACCAACACCACCATAAATAAATAATGGATTGTAAGCTTTACC
>CAZXPO010000035.1:0-4847 GCA_964643165.1 uncultured Gammaproteobacteria bacterium
AATACTCGATCAAAAGCATAAAATCTTTTTAATTCTTTTCCTTGGCGATCAAAAATCTTAACCCAAGGCTCATTCCCTTTTCCTGCACCAACAATTAATTCTTTTTCTGAATTGCCAAACAAATTAGCGGCTGCCAAAGAAACATTATTCGGATTATTATCAGAATAAGCTCGGAAATTTTTTAAAGTTTTTCCTTGGCGGCTAATCATTATTTTCCCGCCAACCGAATAAATCATGGCTTTGCCATCATTAAAATCAGTGATTAAAACATTAGCCGAACCAGGAACGCTATCTAAATAGGCAAAATAACCATTTTGAACGTTTTGATTTCTTTCATTCAAAACCCTAACAAAATCACCATTCACAAAAGAGCTTCCTTTGATTTCAGTGTTCTTTTTTAAAAGAATAATGCCATCGCCAGGAACTAATTTTACCCAGTTAACTTTTTGTCCGCTATTTACTCCGACATCTTGAATCCCTTGGATTTTTTCAAAGTTTTCTTTGTAGAAAGAATAAGTTTGTGTTTTGTTGGTCGAATTAACAACCACAATTCCATTTTCATAATCACGGCGCCACAAACCAGCCTGCCAAACAGTGGATTTTTTATTTAATAAATTATAAGCCGCACCTTCTGAATTGCCTAAAATTGCATCGTATTCATCATACCACCAAGTTTGTCCATGATCACTAACATCGTAATCAAAACTATAATAACCATCTGACAACAAAGAACTTGCTAAGCCGAAACGAAATTTACGAAAATCATTTTGATTTTTATTGTAAGAGTTGAGAACTGTTAGTTTGGGAGATTTTTGTGAACTAATTGATGAGGCATAAGATTTCATGGCGTTGGTCCAACTGCTATTGTTGAACAATACTGGAAAATTTTCCATTAAACGTCCATTTAAATCTTTTTCAAAATTAGCATTAGCTTGCCCGTTAGCAACAATTAAAAAATTATTACCGGTTTTTGAACGAATTTGAGACAACAAATTTTTTGAACCCCTCAACCAATTAGCATTCAAGTCGGCGGCAGAATCCTTTTTACCATCACGATTGAGATCAATATTGCCGTTGTTGAACCAGGAGATGTCCGGCCAAAGATTATCCAAAAATACTCCATCCCAATACCCGGAAGCTTTAATTTTTTGATTGATAAAATTAGATAAATAACTATTCCAAGAATCAGCACCACAATTGCTGCCATCAAGCATTAAGGTGCCGGACCAAAAAGAAAGCTTGTTGCCGCTCTGGTCTTTGAGCCAATAATTTTCTTTGATTCCCTGTCGCAATTCGGCTCGCATCGGTGCATAGCCGTCATTAACATATTCCAAAATTTCTTCAGAAGTAATATAGGCGACAATTTTTATTTTTGGATTTAGTTCTCGGATTTTTAATAATTGTTCAGGATTATTGACCTGATTCTCCATGTCCAAAATTAAAAAATCCCATTTAGCCAATTCCTCTGCTTCTTGGTCGCTAATCTCGTATTTTAAGAAATAATTAGCGATTTTTGGTGTTCCATCACCAGCAGCTAAAACAAAAAGCGGCTGCCAAACAAAAAGGAGAGTTAAAAAGCTAATAATTGAGGATTTGATTATCTTTTTTATCATAAGTTAGAATAATATTTCAACCCTTAATAATAACATAAAGTTTGCTCTATGTCAACAGATTAGCAATCTTACAAAAAAGCTGCTAGAAAGCAGCTATTTTTTATTTTTTGTTTATTTTTTCTTTAATTCCCAGAGTTCTTGAGGTAAATATTTGTGTAAAGCTTCAGGAATCCTTACTGTGCCCTCAGCAGTCTGAAATTGTTCCAAAATGGCCGGAAATAAGCGGCTAGTCGCCAAACCTGAGCCATTTAAGGTGTGGACAAATTCGTTCTTTCCGGCGGCGTTTTTGAAGCGAATATTGGAACGGCGAGCTTGATAATCTAGAGCGTTGGAAACCGAACTTACTTCTTTGTAGATTTCCATACTTGGAATCCAAACTTCCAAATCAACAGTTTTTGCCATAGCTGAAGAACAATCGCCGGCAGCTAATTTGCTAATCTGAAAATGCAGACCTAGTCCTTCAAGTAATTCACGAGCGGAATCTAGTAATTCATCAAAGGCCGGCCAAGAATTTTCTGGTTTAGTAAATTGAAACATTTCCATCTTGTTGAATTGATGGCCGCGAATCATTCCCCTTTCTTCTTTGCGATAAGAGCCAGCTTCACGACGGAAACAAGCAGAATAAGCATAATACTTCAAAGGCAATTCTTCGGCTGGCAAAATTTCATCGCGATGGTAGTTATTTAACATCATTTCAGAAGTTGCGTTCAAACATAATTTATCCTCAGTCCAAAATAAATCTTCACGAAACTTTGGCAAGTGCCCAGAAGCATAAGCTGAAGCCTCGTTTAAGAGATATGGAGGCAAGATAAAAGTATAGTTACGCTGGTTGTGGTGTTCAGTAAAATAATTCAAAATTGCCCACTCTAATTGAGCGCCAGCTCCTTTGTAAATCCAAAAACCGGAACCGGACATTTTGGCGGCGCGAGAATAATCAATCAAACCAAGTTCAGTGGCCAATTCAACATGATCTTTTGGCTCAAAATTAAATTTTGGCTTTTCGCCGAAAGTGTAAACAACTTCATTATTTTCTTTATCACCGGCCACCACATCATCTGCTGGAAGATTTGGTAAAGCAGAAATTTTTTCTTTTAGTTCTTCCTCGATCTTGTTTAATTTTTCTTCTTCTAATTTTATTTCTTCACCCAAAGCTTTCATGCGGGCAATTGTTTCAGTATTTGGTTTTTCTTTGGAGGATTTATTTCTTTCACCTTTTTTTTCTTCCATGGATTGCAAAATAACACGGCGTTCATCATCCAATTTGATGATTGATTCCAAATCCAATTTTTCCGGAGACATCCTTTTGAGTAAGGCGGTGCGGACTTTTTCGGTTTCTTCTTTGATTAATTTTAGGTCTAACATATTTTTAACTAATTATTTCTCCTCCAAAATTCTGTAGAAAGTTATTTATAAAGGCGCTGCTTTTTGGTTTTTTTTCCTCTTCTTTTTTTTCTTCCTCTTTATTGTTTTCCGGTTCAGAAGTGTCACGCGGGGCAATTATTAAATTTTCATCAAGACGTACTTTTATTTTTATTTCGGAACCATAAACTTCTTGCAGGGCTTGTTCAACTAGATTTTTTATTTCTACCTGGTTGATGCGATCACTGTGAAGCTTGTATTTAAGGGCTAGAGTTAAAACACCGTCTTTTATTCCCTCCGGTTTCGAATTCTGCATAATAAAGGAAAGTGAATGGTTAAGATGTTTTATTTTGATTAAAAATTCTATCCATTTTTTTTCCAATTCTTCATCATTGATTTCTTTACAAATTTTTGATTCCGAAATTTCGGCAGATTCTATTTTTTTACTTGGTGTTGTTGCTATTGTTTTTGGTGTTGGCGTTGGTGTGGCAATTGGCGCAGCTACTGGCACTTCTGAACTTAAACACAATTCAATAATAGCCAATTCAAGAGGTAGTTGGATAATCAAAGCGTTTTTTTGCTCACCGGCCAAAGAATTAAAGCGATAAGCAAAACGTATGATTGTTTCCAAGCTTAGTTTGCTTTGTAATTCGTTAATTTTTAGTTCGATGTTTTCTCCAAAATCCAAACCGACATTTTCTGCCAATCCAGGACTGACTTTGTTTAGGAGAAGTTTACGAATTAATTCTACCGCTTCAGCAATAAAATTTTTGATATTAACGCCGCTATCTAATAAGCTGTTTATGATTCGTAAAGCCTGAGCACTATCTTTTTTCGCCAAGCATTCTAATAATTCAAGAATTTCTCGAATATTGTTTTTTGGCAGCACCAAGGCAGCTTTTTCTTGATCGATCTTTTTTCCACTAATAGCGATGATTTGCCCCAAAAGGCTTTCTGCATCACGCAAATGTCCCCCAGATTGCTGGGCAATCGCGGAAAGAATTTCTTCGTCAGCTTCAATTCCCTCTTTGGCAATGATTCTTTTTAGTTTTTCAATAGTGTCGGCCAAGCTAATTCTTTTGAAATCAAAACGTTCACAGCGAGAAATGATTGTGAGCGGAACTTTGTGAATTTCGGTAGTGCATAAAATAAATAGAACATGTGCCGGCGGTTCTTCCATGATTTTTAATAAAGCATTCCAGGCTGCCGTGGAGAGCATGTGAACTTCATCGATAATGAATACTTTATATTTGTGGCCATTAGGCGCCAAGCGAGCGGAAGCAATAATGTTTTCACGAACATGGTCCACACCAGTGTTTGAAGCCGCATCAATCTCGATGACATCCAAATTTTTTCCTTCGTTAGAGCTAATACAAGACGAACAATGATTACAAGGCTCGGCTTCGCCGGATTTTCTCTCTTCGCAATTAACGGCTTTGGCAAAAATTCTTGCCAAGGTGGTTTTACCAACTGCTCGCGGACCGCAAAAAAGATAGGCTCCGCCGATTCGATCAGCAATTAGCTCATTTTTGATAGTTATTTTGATGTGATTTTGCCCAAAAACTTGGGAAAAGCCTTGCGGGCGATAGTCGCGATAAATGGTGGACATAGGGCTTTATTTTAAACTATTGAAGTGCGTCTGGCAATCTCTGCTTCCACAATACTGCGATCTTGACCATATTTCAAGCGGGAAAGCGCACGAATTTTTTCTCCCATTTCCGGCCTTTCATTGCCGAGAATCGGCCAAATGGTTTGAAGAGAAAAAGGACGCAAGGCAGCGTTATCGACTAATAGTTTTAGATAAGCGGTTCCTTTTGGAACGTTCACTAAATCATATTCATTAAATGTCGGAGCAAATTCTTTGACCAAAAATTC
>CAZXPO010000036.1:0-4804 GCA_964643165.1 uncultured Gammaproteobacteria bacterium
ATGTAGTCAATTAAAGTATATTTGTTTGGCTGAGCAGCTAATTCTTTTTCACTTATTTTTCCAGTGTAGCCAAGAAGATGGGACAAGGAAGCAGTGTGGTCTTCTTCGGAAATTTCATAGGCTCGTTGAATTTTGTTGGAAAGAAAAATTCCCGGCTCACCATTACATTCTAAATACAATCTCATCGCCTGTTCATAAGGAATATTATCGGCAATAAAGAATGGCTCATAAATTTTATAAGAATTATTTTTGATGGCTGCCAATTGTTCTTTGACTTGAAAAAACAAAGGACTGTCCTGAACCAAGGCTAAAGTTTGGTCGGTATTTTTTTGCTCTGCTGAATAATCTATTCCCTCCAAAACATTAATTGTCTTGCGCAACAGGGCATCTCTGGTTTCTTCATCTTTGGGCAGATTATAAGGAATTGTGTAGAGCACAAAGTTGGCGGAATTGTGGACGAGAGGAACCAGATTGCGGTCATAAATAATTCCCCGTTTCGGTTCAATAATTTCCGAACGCAAACGATTTCCTTCTGACAAACCATAATAATAATCTCCTTTGATAAGCTGTAAATAAATCGCTCGGCCAACAATAATGCCAAGAAAAAGCACCAAAATAAGACGAACCCAGAAAAGACGATTCAAATCAAAAGTGAGACCGACCGATTCGGCCCGCTTGGTGTTGTCGGCAATAAAGGAATGTTCGGTCCAATCGGTGTGGTGAAAAGAATCTTTGAGCACGCCAAAACGACCCTCTTTGATGGTGAAAGGATTGTCTGGACGATTATCATTTTCCAGGATGGATTTGTTGGAAAACACCCATTTTCTCTTCATAATACTTGAATTATAGCAGGTTAAACGCGGAGAAACAAACCAAGGAAAAAAGGCAAAAAAGTTTTACCCCGCGGTGAGCAATAATTTATCTTTTATTTATCTGCCCTGTGGTAAAATAAAAATATAATTTTTTATTTTAATTTAATAATTTATGAAAATTTTAATTGTGGAAGATGAACCATCTTTGAATCTTCTACTCGCTCAAGCTTTAAGAAGTGAAAATTACATCATCGACTCAGCTCGTGATGGCGAAGAAGGTTCTTTTCTCGCTCGAACCAACAGCTATGATTTAATCATCATGGATTACATGCTGCCAAAAATTAATGGCTTGGAGGTAATCAAAGAAATTCGTGCCGAAAAAATAAGCACGCCGATCATCATGCTGACCGTCCGTTCCGAAATAGACGACAAAGTTATTGTTTTGGAATCGGGTGCTGATGATTATTTAACCAAACCTTTTTCGATGGCTGAACTTTCCGCCAGAATAAAAGTTTTGACTAAACGTCCCAAAATTAGCAATAAAGAATTTTTTTCTTGCGGACAAATAATCTTGGACCCCGAAAACTTTTCGGCAACCAATCGAAACAAGCCAGTTAGCTTGACCGGAAAAGAATATGCCTTGCTAGAATTTTTCGTCAAACATCAAGGAAAAGTTTTATCGCGAACAAAATTATTAGAAGGTGTTTGGGATATTAATGGCGACCCATTTTCCAACACGATTGAAATGCATATTTTAAAATTAAGAAAAAAATTAAATGATAAAAAACAAAAAATAATCAGCACTTTGCCCGGCCGAGGTTATCGATTGGAGGTTCCCAAATATCGCTTTCTCGGTCCGGCAAACCAACAAAAAAAATGAAAAAAGAAAAAAGAAAAAATCTAAAAAAAATTAACAACAAAAAGAAATTAATCGCCGCCGGCAGTATTGCCGCCTCAATTGTCTCCGTTTTTAATCCTGGGAAACCCTGGCTCTAAAAATTAAAAATATGAAAAGGATTTTTCGTTTGATTGTCGAAGTAATCCGGCAAAATTTGCTAAAACCAAAAAGCAGTTCCGAAGATAAAAAAAGAAAAGAATTTATTCTGAATATCTTATTAATTTCTTCGGAAATATTAATGCTTGCTTTTTTGGCTTTGTCTTTGGTGAGAGAATTGATTGATGTCGTTCCCGAAGAAGATCGCGGCTTCAAATTGATTATTTTTTTAATCATGAGCCTTGCTTTTATTATTGCTCACCTGTTATCCCGCAAAGGAAAATTAAAAAGCGCTTCTTTGATTTTTTTATCAATCTTTTTTATTCCCAATCTATACCTTTCGTACCACTGGGGAATAGATTTGCCGCAAAGCCTCTTGCTCTATGCTCTCACTATTTTAACTTCAGGAATTTTACTTAGCACCAAGTTTTCTTTAATAATCACAGCCTTTATTGGTGTTTATCTCAGCACGTTGGGCTATTTGCAAGGACACGGAATTGTTTCGCCAAACACTTATTGGACAGCAGAAATGGTGACAATCTATGACGCCATTCCAATTGTTATTACTCTGCTAATTATAGCCACCATTTCTTGGCTTTCCAATCGAGAAATCGAAAATTCACTTTTTCGTGCCCTGGAATCAGAAAAAAATTTAAAAATTGAGAGAGACAATTTGGAAATTACTGTCAAAAAAAGAACGCAAGAATTGCAAAAAATGCAGTTGGACAAAATCGGCCAGCTTTATCGATTGGCAGAATTCGGCCGAATTTCTTCAAGTATTTTTCATGACCTAATCAATCCTTTGACTGCTATATCTTTGAATTTGGAACAAATTACCAAAACGGAAAAACATCCGGAAACCTCCGAACAAATCGAACAAGCAGTGTCGGCAGCCAAAAGAATGGAGGTTTTGATTGCTGGCGTCAAAAAACAGTTGAAACAGGAAGAGTGCCAAAAACAATTTTTCCCCAGTCAAGAAATCAAAAGCATGTTGGAATTTTCCAAATACCGAGCGCTGAAAAATAAAATAGAAATAAAATTCCGCTACCAAGAAGAAGTGGAAATGTTCGGCGACCCCCTCAAATTCAGCCAAATAATTTTTAATTTAGTAGCGAATTCCCTGGATGCGCTAGAAAGCTGCCCGCAAGAAGAAAAAAGAATCAATGTCAAATTAGGATTGAGAAATAATAATGATATCTTCTTAACCGTCAAAGACAATGGACCAGGAATTAAAGAAGAAATTATTCAAAAAATATTTGATTCATTTTTCAGCACCAAAAACGGCAAAGGTTTGGGCTTGGGATTATCATCAATCAAACATTTAGTGGAAAAAAGTTTTCACGGCACAATTTCGGTTAAAAATTTACCAGAAAAAGGTTGTATTTTTACGGTTCTGCTGCCAAAAAATAATGCTTAATTTATGAAAAATCCTTTCCAAAAAACTATTCAAGAAAATTTTTCCCGCATCACCAACAGCCCCGAAGGCCGAGCGTCGGTAGAAATTATTAGCGCTCTAGAAAAATTTTGGAAAGATAAAAAATCATTCACTTCCCTTTCTGCTCGTGAAAAAAGTGAATGGAAAAAAGCAAATTTGAATCTTTGGGCCTCCTATACTATTTACGATCACATCATGGATGGCGGCACCAGTTTGGAAGAATTACCGGCCGCCAATTTATTGCTCTTTCAAAATGCCAAAATTTTTGGCGACAAAAGCAAAATTGCGGAAGATATTTTTCTATTAATGGAGCAAGCGAACCAAGAAGAATTCCGACGAGTGCGAGGAATAAAAAAAGACCAAAAATACTGGTCAAAATTGGATGGAAATCTAATCTTGAAAAATGGCCATCAAAAATCTTTGGGTTTGTATCTTTCCGTTTTTATCTTTCTGGAAAAACGAGGCGTGAATTTGGCTGAACAAAATAAATTCAAAAAGTTTTTTATTTCTTTTCTCAACTGCCGCCAATTGGCCGATGACTTATATGATTGGCGCGGCGATTTGCAAGACAATATTCCAACCGCCGTTACGGTGAGCTTGATGAAAAAATTCAAAAACAAAAAAGATAATCTTTCCAAATTGGAAATTGAAGTTTTCCAAAATCTCTATCCTTATTTTCACGACTATCTGGAAAAAACTTTAAAATTGGCCATCCGCCAAGCCGAAAAAATTACCGTTTTAGAAAAAAATAATTTTCTGATCGCTTGGGCGAAACAATCTTTACAAGAAGAAACCAAGCGCTGGCAAGAGTACCAAAAAGTGCTTGCCGATATCAAAAATCCCGCCTAAAAGCGGGATTTTTATTAAACAAAATTTATTTTTACATCTTCTCCAAAGTCTCAATACCGAGAATATTCAAGGAGCGGCCGAGAACTAGATTGAAAGCTTCCACCAGTTTCAAACGAATATTGGTGTTCTCATTGTTGGCCACCTGGCAGGAATGATAGAATTCATTAAAAATTTGCGCTAGCTCGAAAGAGTAATGAGCAAGCAAGGAAGGATTGTGGCTCTCACTAGCATAATTCAATAATTCAGGAAAACCAGCAATCTTCTGAATCAAAGCAAATTCAGCATCTTCCAAATTGGCGGTGTCATGATAGTCACCTTCCACTTCGGAAACCTTGGCGAGAATGGAATTGGCACGGGCAAAAGAATAAAGAAGATATGGGCCAGTGTCGCCATCAAAACTCAAGGACTCTTTCGGATCAAAAATCATGTCCTTAAAAATATTGGCTTTGAGTAGTTTGTATTTGATGGCGGCCAAAGCGATTTTCTGTGCTCTTTCCGCAGCTTCATCGGGATCAATCTCGCTATTTCTTTCAATAATTCCCTCTTTGGCCAAATCGGTTAATTCCCAAACCAAATTATCGGCATCAACCACGGTGCCTTCGCGGGATTTCATGCGTCCTTGCGGCAAAGCAATCATGCCATAAGAAAGGTGGCGGATACTTTTTTGAAAACCCATTTTTTTCAAAACGAGAGCTAAGACTTTGAAATGATAAT
>CAZXPO010000037.1:0-4685 GCA_964643165.1 uncultured Gammaproteobacteria bacterium
GAATTTTATTCCATTTCTTATCGCGCGGCTCATAATTTTTCCGCTCAAGAAATTTTACCGGCCAGAAATTTACAGTGGGACCAGGAACAATATCAGAAATGGCTGCCAGAAATGCAAAGGGAAGCCAGTCGTTAAATCTGCAAAAAATCTAGAAAATATTACCATTAGCACTCTCTTGACGGGAGTGCTAATTTGCTATATAATAGCAGAGGAATGAAAAATATATGATTTCTGAACGAAAAAAATTAATTCTCCAAACTATCATTAAAGAACACGTGAAGACCGCTCAACCGGTTTCTTCTGGTCTTTTGGTGACAAAATACAAGTTAGGGGTTTCCCCGGCCACCGTCCGAAATGACATGATGGAACTGGAAGAAGAAGGCTATATTTTTCAGCCGCACACTTCCGCGGGACGCATTCCGACAGTTTGGGCTTATAGCGAAGAGGTTAAAGGTCTAAAAAAAGAAGATAGAAAAATCCAAGATTCTGAAAAAGAAGCTCTGGAAAAAATTTTTCAGAATGATGAAAATGCTTTCAAACAAATTGCCAAATTAATTTCGGAATATTCCGGCAGTGCCGTTTTTTGGGCCTTTCACAAAAATAGTTTTTTTCACACAGGCTTGGCAAATTTATTTGCTCAACCGGAATTTCGCCAAGTGGAAGCAGTTTGCGACGTGTCAGTGGCGATTGATAAGATGGAAGAAATTATTAGCACCTTGTTTGAAGAATTACCATTGGGAACAAAAGTTTTGGTGGGTGAAGAAAATCCGTTTGGAATTTTTTTAAGTGTTACTTTGTTAAAGTACAATAACGCCGGACAGCTTGGTGTTTTTGGAATTCTAAGTCCAATTCGCACCGACTATGGGCACAACCTTTCTTTGGTTGAATTTATTCAAGAACAATTTAAATAAAACTTATGGAAGATCAAAAAGAAAACAAAAATTTAGTAGCCGCTCATGGCTTTATTATTAATTCTCGCCACGAAATTCTTTTGTTAAAAGAAAAAAATACTGACTTGTGGCTCGGCTTGACCGCCTTGGTGAAAAAGGAAAAAGACCCCCTAGATACCATCAAGAAAAAAGCAGAGAAAGAATTGAATTTAAAAGTAAATAATTTTCAGATTTTTGACACTGGCTTAATTGATGATTTGCTGGCTCTGCGCTTTGTGGCTACTGAATTTCACGGAGAACCAAAACTAGGTGAAAAATATGAAGAATTTGCTTGGCATAGTTTTTCTGAAGCCCGGGAATTAAAAAATATTTGTCCTTTTGTAAAAAAAGCCTTAACAAAAATGGAAGCGGAAATGGAAAAAAATGATTCAGAAAAGAAATATTTGCGCGCCTTGGCAGATTATCAGAATTTACTAAAACAGCACGCCCAGGACAAAAGTAATTTTATAAAATTTGCCTTGGAAGGTTTTTTGGAAGAAATTTTGCCGGTCTATGATCACCTAAAAATGTCGATTGCTACTTTGCCGGAAGAGGAAAAGAAAAATTCTTGGGTGACGGGAGTGACTTATGTGCTCAAACAATTCAAGGATACTTTGGAAAGCCATGGTATTGAAGAAATAAAAACCGTTGGTGAAAAATTTGATCACCAAACCATGGAAGCTGTCGAAGGAACCGGTGAAAAAATAAAAACAGAAGTAATGGCCGGTTATAAATTAAATGGAAAATTAATCCGCGCCGCCAAAGTGATTGTCGGCGAATAAAATATAAAATAAAATTTTCTTTTTATTATTTTGGCAATAGAGCCAAAACTTAAAAAGAAAAAATGAAAAATATGTCATTAATCAAATGGGCTCCATTCTTTTCAGATGATGAAATGGATAAAGCTTTTGGAGAATTTCTGCCAGCTGTCCGCGGTGACCAATTTGGTTTTACCCCAGCGGTAGATATGTATGAAGATCAAAGCAATATTATTATTGAAACTCAATTAGCTGGTATTGATCCAGAAAAAGTTGATATTTCAATAGAAAATAATATTTTGTGCTTAAAAGGTGAAAGTGAAAAAAAGAGCGAAGTGGATGATAAAAATTATTATCGCAAAGAAATCCGCCGCGGCGCTTTCTATCGCAGTATTGCCTTGCCAGAAAAAGTAGATAGCGAGAAAGCGATTGCCACCAATGAAGGCGGAATGCTGAAAATTGTCATTCCGAAAGCTCCTGAATTAAAAGCAAAAAAAATTAAAATTGAAAAAAAATAATAATTAATAAATATTTAAAATAAAAAATATGGGAAAAATTTTAGGAATTGATTTGGGCACCACCAATTCAGCCATGGCCATCATGGAGGGCGGAGTGCCGAAGATTATTGAAAATATCGAGGGAAATAGAACTACGCCAAGCACGGAAGCGATTTCCAAAAATGGCGAAAGATTAGTCGGAGCGGCTGCTAAAAGACAGGCGGTGATTAATCCGGAAAACACAGTTTATGCCGTCAAGCGTTTAATTGGCCGCAGCTTTAAAGATGAAGAAGTCCAACGCGATTTGAGCACTATGCCTTACAAGATTGTTCAATCTGGAGAAGGAATAAAAGTAAAAATGGGCGACAAGGAATTTACGCCGCAAGAAATTTCGGCAATGGTTTTGGCAAAAATGAAAGCTGACGCTGAAGCAAAAATTGGCGAAAAAATTACCGAAGCAATTATTACGGTTCCAGCTTATTTTGATGATGCTCAAAGACAAGCAACCAAAGATGCCGGAACAATTGCTGGTCTGGATGTTAAACGTATTATTAACGAACCAACCGCCGCCGCCTTGGCTTATGGTTTTGATAAAAAACAAGGACAGCAGATTGTGGTCTACGATTTGGGTGGCGGGACTTTTGATGTTTCCGTTTTGGATATTTCCGCTGATACGGTGGAAGTAAAATCCACTAATGGTGATACTCATCTTGGCGGTGAAGATTTTGATAAAAGAATTATTGATTGGATTATTGAAGAATTCAAAAAAGAACAAGGAATCGATTTGTCCAAAGATACTTTAGCTTTGCAACGTATCAAAGAAGCGGCAGAAAAAGCAAAAATTGAATTATCTACCGCCATGGAAACTGAAATCAATCAGCCTTTTATCACCACTGATGCTAATGGACCAAAACACTTGGTTATGAAAATGACCAGAGCAAAATTGGAATCATTAGTAATGGATTTGGTAGACAAAACTATTGAACCATGTAAAAAAGCTTTGGCGGATGCCGGTTTCAAGGTCAGCGATATTGAGGAAGTAGTTTTGGTTGGCGGAATGACTCGCATGCCTTTGGTTTTACAAAAAGTAAAAGAATTTTTTGGCAAAGAACCAAACCTAAGCGTTAATCCAGATGAAGTAGTTGCTCTTGGCGCTGCTGTTCAGGCTGGTGTTTTACAAGGCGACGTCAAAGACGTTTTACTTTTGGATGTTACTCCTCTGACTTTGGGAATTGAAACTTTGGGAGGAGTTGCCACTCCGCTTATTGAAAGAAACACCACCATTCCAACAGCTAAATCACAAGTTTTTTCAACTGCTGCTGATGGTCAAACTAGTGTAGAAATTCATATCGTTCAAGGAGAACGTCCAATGGCTAGTGATAACAAGACCCTGGGTAGATTTATGCTAGATGGCATTCCAACTGCTCCGCGCGGCGTTCCGCAAGTGGAAGTAAATTTTGATTTGGATGCTAATGGTATTTTGAATGTTAGTGCTACCGATAAAGCAACTGGTAAGCAGCAGAAAATTACCATCACCGCTTCTTCTGGTCTTTCCAAAGAAGACGTGGAAAAAATGAAACAAGAAGCTGAGCTTCACGCCGAAGAAGATAAAAAGAAAAAAGAACAAGTAGAGGCCAAAAACCAAGCTGACGCAGTGGTTTTCACTACTGAAAAAATGATCAAAGAATCCGGCGACAAAATGAAAGCCGAAGACAAAACAGAATTAGAAGCAAAAGTGGAAGAATTGAAAAAGGTAAAAGACGGCGATGATTTGGAAGCAATCAACAAGGCAATGTCTTCTTTGAATGAAGTTGCTCAGAAAATCGGTGCTGGAATGTATCAACAACCAGGTGCCGAAACGCCAGCAGGTGCGGAAGCTCCGGCTGAAGAGAAAAAAGATGACAATGTTGTTGAGGGTGAAGTAGAAAAAAAATAATAAATTTTTTATAGATTATCTCTGATTTTTTCAGAGATGATTTATTAAGAAATTAATTTTTGTTTAAGACAAATGTCAAAAGATTATTATAATATTTTAGGCGTCGGGAAAAGCGCTTCCGCGGCGGAAATCAAAACTGCTTTCAGAAAAAAGGCTCATCAGTATCACCCAGACAAAGGTGGTGATGCGGAAAAATTCAAAGAGATTAACGAAGCTTATCAGGTTTTGAGTAGTCCAGAGAAACGCCAACAATATGATCAGTTTGGATCAAATTTTCAAAATGGCCAAGCTGGTGGTTTTGGCGGTTTTGGTGGTCAAGGGTTCGGACAAGGCATGAATATTAATATGGATGATTTGGGCGATATTTTTGGCGGTTTTGGTGATATTTTTGGCGGCTTTGGCGGCGGCGGACGTTCTCGTCGAGCAAGTAAGGGGCAAGATTTGGTTTTGGATATCAAAATAAGTTTCAAGGAAGCCGCTTTTGGAACTGAAAAAGAAATTTCTTATCCTCGTGTCGGTACTTGTTCAGTGTGTCACGGAAGTGGCGCTGCCGCCGGCACAAAAG
>CAZXPO010000038.1:0-4436 GCA_964643165.1 uncultured Gammaproteobacteria bacterium
TTCTTAACGACCCAGAAACTTTTAATTTTGGTGCCCGCCGCATTTCCATTTCTACAGCTGGAATTGTGAACGGAATCAAAAGATTATCCGGTGAAAACTTGCAAGTTAATTTGGCTATTTCTCTTCATGCGCCAAGCGACGCCTTGCGTTCCAATATTATGCCGGCCGCCGGGCAGACACCAATCAAAAAATTATTAGCAGCGGTTGATAATTATCTTGAAAAAACTGGCCGCCGAGTAATGTTTGAATATTTATTAATTAAAGAAGTTAATGATCGCGATGAAGATGCGCAGATGCTCGCCAAGCTTTTGAATAAACCTTTGTATTTATTGAATTTGATTCCTTATAATCAAACTGGCCGTTTTCAACCTAGTTCTTCGGCACGCACCAAAAGATTTATGGAGTTGGTTGAAAAAACTGGCATGCCAGTGACTATTCGCCACAGTCTTGGCCAAGAAGTTGATGCCGCTTGCGGACAATTAGCAGGAAAGAGAAAAAATAAATAAATAAAATAAAATAAAAATATGTTTAATTTAAATTCTTTGCCATTCGAAAAAAAATCTCTTGAACCTTTTGTTTCCGAAAAAACTTTGGATTTCCATCATGGAAAACACCACCAGGCTTATGTTGATAATTTAAACAAATTAATTGCTGGAACTGAACTGGAAAACTTGTCTTTAATGGAAATTATCAAAAAAACATCTACCAATCCCGAACAAAAAAGTATTTTTAATAATGCCGCTCAAGTTTTTAATCATGATTTTTTTTGGCACAGCTTGCAGCCAGCAGTGGCAAAATTAGAAATTCCAGATGAAATTTTGTCAGAAATAATTGCTTCTTTCGGCAGTTTGGAAAATTTTAAAGAAGAATTTAAAAATTCAGCCCTCACTCAATTTGGCAGCGGCTGGGCTTGGTTGGTGAAAATTGGCGATAAATTAGAAATTAAAAAAACTGCTAACGCTGATCCGGTTTTTCTTTCTGGGGCCAAGCCATTGTTGGTGATTGATGTTTGGGAACATGCTTATTATTTGGATTATCAGAATCGTCGAGGAGATTTTGTTTCGGCAATTATTGATAATTTATTAAATTGGCAATTTGCTCTTGATAATTTAAAGAAAAATATATGACCTCACAACAACATCAAAACATTTTAAAAAGAAAAGAGCGCGAGCCTTACACAACAATCTATTTGATTCGTCATTGCCATCCGGATTACAGTCTAGAATCAGTTGTCGGTTCTGATAATATGCCCTTGTCCAAAGAAGGTTTAAAAGAACGCCGCTTGCTGACCAGAAGATTATTAACTCTAGATATTGAAAAAGCTTATTCTAGTGAATTTTTGAGAGCCAAAGAAACCGCTGCCGCTTTTGCCAAAATTGCCAAAAAAAGAATAATAGTTGATGCTCGTTTTAATGAGGTGGATTGGTTAGAGTGGCATAGAGTCAGGTTTTTTAATGTTGCTGAAAAAAATCGTTATAAGCACTTAAAAAATTATCGCAAACTAGATAAAGAAATGGATGAAGTGCAGGCCAAAGCCAGGGTTACGCTCATGGATATTTATAAAAAAAACAAAGGGAAAACCGTTGCTGTTTTTTCTCATGGCAACATCATTAAAGCAATCCTGACTAGTATTTTGAATGCTGATATTATCGGTTTTCTTTCTTTGGAGGTTTTTCAATCTTCGATAAACAAATTAATGATTGATAAAAATGGAGTAGTGAAGATAAACTTCATCAACAGCGTTAGCCATTTGCGAAAAATACCAGCCGAGGATCTGTTTGTGACTTTGAAAGATTAGCCTTTAAATGCCGTTTTTTTGGTTGACTTTTGACCCATTTTGCTTTATTATTAAGTCAAAGAGCTTGGTTATTGCTAAGCCTTTTAATTTTTTATCTAATATTTAATAAATTATCATGCCTCAAAATTTTCTTGCCGGCTCATTTTTTGTGTCGGGAAGGAGGCAGAAGCTCAAGAGCTAAAATTAGCCTTGGGATAAAAAGAAAAAAATATGATCAAAATTCCAAAAATGGAAGAAATGTTAAAAGCTGGTGCCCACTTTGGACATCGTACAAACCGTTGGCACCCAAGAATGAAACAATTCATTTTCGGTGAAAAAAATGGTATCTACATCATCGACTTATCCAAAACTCAAGAACAAATGAAAGAAGCTCTTGAATTCGTTCAAGGTTTGGTTAAAGAAGAAAAAAGTATTCTTTTTGTTGGCACCAAAAGCCAAGTAAAAGAACCAATGAAAAAAATGGCAGAAGTTACTTCCATGCCTTACATCGTTGGAAAATGGCTTGGTGGTTATTTAACCAACTTCGCTGTTGTAAAAAAATCAGTAAAAAAATATGTTGATTTACTAGAAAGAAAAAAGACTGGTAAATTAGAAAAATATACTAAGAAAGAACAATTAGATTTTGATCGCGAAATCAAAAAATTAGAAACTCGCGTTTCTGGTTTGGTAAACCTCAACAAACTTCCAGATGCTTTATTTGTTTGGGATATCAAAGAAGAAGAAACCGCTGTTAATGAAGCAATCAAAAAGAACATCCCGATTATCGCTATCTGTGACACTAATGTTAATCCAGACTTGGTTAACTACCCAATTCCAGCTAACGATGATTCAACCAAAACTATTAAATTAATTTTGGAAACTGTGAAGGAAGCAATTTTGGATGCTCGCAAATAATCTTTATAAAAATTCATAATTTTTAATTATATGGAATTACTCAAACAATTACGTGAAATGACTGGTGCTGGCATGGTTGATTGCAAAAAAGCTCTTGATGAATCCAATGGTGACTTGAATGCCGCTGTTGAATTTTTAAGAAAAAAAGGAATTGCCAAATCCGCGAAACGTGCTGATCGCGAAACAAGCGAAGGGGTAGTTGCTGTGTCAGTTAACGATGACCACACTGAAGGTTATGCAATTGAAGTTAATTCAGAAACCGATTTTGTTGCCCGTAGCGATAAATTTCAAGAATTTGTCGCCAAATCCTTGGAATTAGTAAAAACAAAAAAACCAGCCAATGTTGAAGAATTATTGGCTTTGGAAATGGACGGTTCAACTGTTGTTGACACCCTCAACACCATGAGTGGCGTGATTGGTGAAAAATTAGCCGTCAAAAATATTGCCATCTTAAAAGGCGCCACTGTGGCTGCTTATTCTCATTTTGGCGGACGCATCGGTGTTTTAGTAGCAATTGATGCTGCTGACAAAAAAGAAGAAGCAGTTGATATCGCAATGCAAATTGCCGCTGCTAATCCGAAATATTTGATTCCGGCAGAAGTTGACCCAGTAGAAATGGAAAAAGAAAAAAATATCTATCGTGAACAATTAGTTAAAGAAGGCAAGCCGGCTGAAATGGTGGAAAAAATTTTGGAAGGAAAAATGTCTAAATATTATTCCGAAGTTTGTTTAATGGAACAAGAATTCATCAAAGACGATAAGAAAAAAGTCAAAGATATTTTAGGTGGAGCAAACATTTCTGCCTTTATTCGCTTCAGTCTTTAATCTATGAGAATTGCCGAGATTCAATTCATTTCTTGGGATAAAATTTATCACTTTTCAAGCGAAGATGAATCTTTAAAAGTTGATGATTTAGTTTTAGTAAATACTGAATTGGGAAGAGAGATTGGTAAAATTATTGGTTTTATCACCGAAACAAAAGAAGAAGAAGAGTTGAAAGAAATTCTTAGAAAAGCAGAAAAATCAGAAATCAATCGCTTCGAAAACCAAGACCGGAAAGAAGAAGCTTTGGCGGTCTGCAAAGAGATAATCGAAAAACACAACCTGGACATGAAACTAGTTGACGTTCATTTTTCTTTTGAAGGCAATCGTTTGAATTTTGCTTTTGTTGCTGATGGAAGAATTGATTTTCGTGAATTAGTAAAAGATTTAACTGCTCACTTTAATGCCAATATCCGCCTTACTCAGATTGGTGCTCGTGATGAAGCGCGTCTAACTGGTGATTGCGGTGGTTGCGGCAAGAAACTTTGTTGCCGTGGTTCGGTCAAAGAATTTTCTTCCGTTACTTCGGAAATGGCAGAAGTCCAGCAAGTGGTTCATCGCGGCAGCGATCGAATTTCTGGAATGTGCGGACGTTTGATGTGCTGTCTGGCTTATGAATATGAAGGCTATAAAGAACTGCGTGCAAAGATGCCGGCCTATGGAGCCAAGGTTAACGTTGATGGCCGTCGAGGAGTTGTGGTTGGTCATCATGTTCTGAAGCAATCTGTTGATGTTCGTTTTCCAGCAGAAAAGAGCGGAGAAAGAGATACGGTGATTGAAGTTGATTTAAACCGCAAAAATAAAAAGGAAGAAAAGAAAGAAAAGAAATAAAATTTATGACCATAAAAAAACATTCGCAAATTGTGAATGTTTTTTTGTTTTTGTGATTAATATGTTATAATTTAAACAACTAATAAAATTT
>CAZXPO010000039.1:0-4140 GCA_964643165.1 uncultured Gammaproteobacteria bacterium
GAAAAAATATGACAGATCCAATCGCAGACATGTTCACAAGAATCAGAAACGCTTCAGCCGTCAAAAAGGCCGAAATCGTTCTGCCTTTGAGCAAACTCAAGCTTGAAATCGCCAAAATCATGGAGAAAGAAGGCTGGGTTAAAAAGGCAGAAGTGCTTTCTAATGCTAATGTTGGCAAGAAGGCCGGTTTTGATGAACTGCGAATCGCTTTGAAATATCAGAAAAGTGGACGTCCAAGTATTAGCTCCATCAAACGTATCAGCAAACCAGGTTTGCGCGTTTATGTTGACAAAGACCACATCCCGACAGTTCTAAACAATTTCGGTATCGCAATTTTGTCCACCTCCAAAGGAGTGATGACCAACCATGAAGCTCGCAAAGAAAAAATTGGCGGCGAAGTGCTTGGAGAAATCTTCTAATTACTAAATAGAATTTTAAATATATGTCACGATTAGGAAAATTACCAATTATCTTGCCAGCCGGTGTTACTGTTGCTTTTGAAAACAACATCCTCACGGTCAAAGGTCCAAAAGGAGAATTGAAACGCGAAGTCAAGAAACCGGTAGTATTAACCATTAACGAAAAAGAAATTGTTGTTTCTGTTGAAGATTCCGCTGACCAAAAGCAACGCGCTTTTTGGGGCTTATTCCGCGGCTTAATCAACAACATGGTTATTGGTGTCAGTGTTGGTTTCACCAAGAAATTAGAAATTAATGGTGTTGGTTATCGCGCCAATGTTGCTGGTAAAGTTCTCAACTTAAGCCTTGGTTATTCTCATCCGATTGCTTTCACTTTACCAGATGGAATCACCGCTACTGTTGAAGGAAATGTGATTGCTGTTTCTGGAATTGATAACGAATTAATTGGCAATATCGCCTACAAAATCAGAAAATTCCGCAAGCCTGAACCATACAAAGGAAAAGGTGTGAAATATCAAAACGAAGTTATTAGACGAAAGGCTGGCAAATCTGCCGCCAAAGGTAAATAATTAGCATTTTTGTGAAATAATATGAATACCCAAAAAGCCTTACAAGAAAAGAAAGAGAGATTACGCAACAAAATTCGTGCAAAAATCAGCGGTACTGCTGAACGTCCACGCTTGAGTGTTTTTCGCTCTTTACGCGGTATGAATTTGCAATTAATTGACGATGTTGCCGGAATCACTTTGGCTAGCGTCAATACTCGTGAAGTAAAAACCAAAGGCACCAAAACTGAAATTTCCCGTGAAGCTGGAAAACTAATCGCTGAAAAAGCAAAAAGCAAGGGAATTACTGCTATTGTTTTTGATCGCGGTGCTAATCGCTATCACGGCCGTGTTCAAGCAGTTGCTGAGGCAATGCGTGAAGCGGGAATTATTTGCTAACCTTAAAGCCTTAAATTTATATTTATGTCTGAAGAAAAGAAAAATCAAACTGTTGAAAACAAAACAGCTGACCGACCACAAGGCGGAGAAAGAAAAAGATCCACTGGTGGTGCTCGTGGCCCAAGACGTGGCGGAAATGATCGCGAAAAACCTCGTGATGAATTCGAACAACGCATTCTTGATGTCGCTCGCGTTACTCGTGTGATGGCTGGCGGCAAAAGAATGAATTTTCGAACTTGTGTTGCTATTGGCGATCGCAAAGGAAAAATTGGCGTTGGTGTTGGCAAAGGTGCTGATGTCACAATGGCGGTCAACAAAGCAGTTAATCGTGCCAAGAGAGATATGATTACTGTAGTAATGGTTGATGGAACTATTCCTCATGAAGTTCTCGGCCATAACGGCGCTTCCCGTATTATTTTTAAACCAGCAAAAAGAGGTAAGGGCGTTATTGCCGGCGGTGTTGCTCGTTCTATTTTGGAATTAGCTGGCGTTAGCAATATCACCAGTAAAACTTTGGGTGGAAACAACAAACTAAACAACGCTCGTTGCACCATCAAAGCTCTTTCTTCCTTGCGCACTAGAAATGTTGCCGAAAAAGTAAAAGTTGAAGAAAAAGTTGCTACTGAAAAAGAATAATTATACAAATTAAATTTATCATAAAATAGTATGTTGTCATTAAACTCCATACCCGCTTCAAGCGGCAAGAAAGATCGCAAAAGGGTTGGTCGCGGAAACGCTTCTGGCCATGGTACTTATAGTACTCGCGGTCAAAAGGGTCAAAAATCCCGCTCCGGTGTTAGTAATTTGAAACGCTTGGGTATGAAGCAGCAGTTATTGCAGACTCCAAAAACTCGCGGTTTCAAATCTTTGCAGCCAAAAAATCAAGTGGTTAATGTTAAATTAATCAACCTCAACTACAAAGAAGGTGAAGTTGTTAGCCCAACTACTTTATTTGAAAGAAATATCATTTCCAGAATTTCCTTGCCGGTGAAAATCCTCGGTAAAGAAAAATTGACTGTCAAAGTAAAATTTGAAGGCGTCAAAATGAGTGAAACTGTAAAAACCCAATTATAATTACTTAGACGTCGCGTTTTGCGCGATGTCTTTGTATTGCTTATATGTTTGAAAAATTAAATCAAATTTGGAAAGTAAAAGATTTGCGCAAGAGTATTATTTTTGTGCTTTTGATGTTGGTAGTTTTCCGCTTAGCGGCTCATATCCCAATTCCGGGAGTTAACGCAGTAGCTTTAAAAAATCTTTTTGCTAATAATCAAATTTTAGGGATGATGAATCTCTTCTCTGGCGGCGGCATGGAAAATTTTTCCATTGTCATGATGGGTATCGCTCCTTACATTACTTCTTCTATTATTTTTCAACTTTTGGGAATGATTTTTCCAAAAATTCAAGAAATGCAGAAAGAAGAATCTGGACGCCAAAAAATCAATCGCTGGACTCGTTGGGCAACTGTTCCTTTGGCTGCCATGCAAGGTTATGGCATGATTGTTCTTTTGCAACGTTCGGGTAGTGGAATCTTGGGAAATATTTCTCCTTTCGAAATGATCAGCATCATCATCACCATGACTGCCGGTACTATTTTCTTGATGTGGATTGGTGAATTAATTTCTGAAAAGAAAATTGGCAATGGTATTTCTTTATTGATTTTTGCCGGTATCGTTTCCGCCTTGCCGCAAAAAGCAATTCAGCTCTATCAAACTTTTGATCCCAGCCAATTATTTATGATGATCGGTTTCGCGCTAGTTGGTTTGATCACTATCATCGGCGTGGTAATCATTAACGAAGGTCAACGCAATATTCCGGTTCAATATGCTCGTCAGATTCGTGGGAATCGTGCTTTTGGCGGCACTTCTAGCCACTTGCCATTGCGCGTCAATATGGCTGGTGTTATTCCAATCATTTTCGCAATTTCGGTGGTTTTATTCCCATCCATGATTGCTCAATTCACAATCCATGCTCGCAGCGTTTGGTTGGCCGAATTCTCTCAGAAAGTAATCGATTTGTTTGCTAACCAACTTTTTTACGGTGTTATCTATTTCATTTTGGTTTTTGCTTTCACTTATTTTTACACCGAAATCGTTTTTCATCCAGATCAAATTTCAGAAAATCTTCAAAAGCAAGGTGGTTTTATTCCTGGCATTAGACCAGGGAAACACACTCAAGAATATCTAGCAAACACTACTCACCGAATTATTTTAGTTGGCGCTTTGTTCTTGGGTATTATCGCTGTCTTGCCTTTGGTTGTCCAGTATTTCTCCGGTCTGCAATCCTTATCCATCGGCGGTACTAGCTTGCTAATCGTTGTTTCAGTAGTTATTGAAACCGTGAAGCAGATTGAGGCGCAAATGACCATGAGAGAATACGATGGAATCTAAAAAACAATTCAAAAAATCTCGAAAAAAGACCATTCTGTTTCAGAGTGGTCTTTTTGCCAGAAGGGGCGGCCAGTGTTATAATATAATTAATTTTTATGAGTAATTTAATTAAATCTGAAGAAGAAATTCGAGCGATTCGTGAAGGCGGGAAAATTTTGCATGCCATTTTGAAAGCGGTCGGTAAAGAAATCAAACCAGGCGCAAACACTGCCGACCTAGAAGCTTTGGCTTGTAAAATGGCCGATGAAGCTGGTGCTAGGCCAGCTTTCAAAAACTATCCAATGGGCGGTGGAAAATTTTTCCCAGACATGCTTTGCGTTTCCATTAATGACGAGGTGGTTCATGGCACCGCCACTCCAGGAAGAATTTTAAAGTCCGGAGATATTA
>CAZXPO010000040.1:0-4134 GCA_964643165.1 uncultured Gammaproteobacteria bacterium
ATGATTTTACTGATTTAGGAAGCGATCCAAAATATTTACTGCGCAATCCTTATTCAAAAAATTCAAAGAACACTAGAACTAAAAAAAGATAAAATATAATTAACGCTTGACCATTAGATAGTTAGCACTGTAAATCATTACAGTTCTTTAATTTAATGGCCAAGCTCAAAAAGTATGGAAGAAAAAATTTTTTCCGGAGAGTGGCTTGGCCGCACTCTCACGATTAAAACAGGCAAGCTCGCCTTACAAGCTGATGCTTCTGTTTTGGTACAATACGGCGAAACTGTCGTCATGGCCAATGTTGTTCAATCAAAAACTGAAAGAGAAGGAATTGATTTCTTTCCGTTGATGGTGGAATTTGAAGAAAAACTTTATGCCGCTGGAATTATTAAAGGTTCTCGCTGGCTAAAACGGGAAGGACGACCAACCGATGACGCAATTTTAACTGGTAGAATGATTGATCGTTCTATCCGTCCGCTTTTTAATCAAGAAGATCGCCGCGATATTCAAGTAATCACTTCCGTGATGTCTTATGATCAAGAAAATGATTATGATATCACTGCTCTCATTGCTGCTTCAGCTGCCTTGTCTATTTCTGGTGTTGACTGGAAAGGCCCTCTTGGCGGTGTCAGAGTCGGCTTGATTGATGGACAATTAATTTACAACCCGACCGTTGAACAACAAGAAAAAAGCACTCTCGACTTAATCGTTTCCGGCACAGAATTTAAATCAATTATGATTGAAGCAGGCTGCAAAGAAATTCCGGAAGATTTGATTTATGAAGCAATTACTGGCGGACAGAAAGCCATGCAACCGGCAATTGAATTAATCAAAAAAATGAAAGCCGCTTTGCCGGCAAAAATAAAAGCCGAAAAAAAGGTTTTAAAAAGCGAAGCTGATTTAGAAAAAGAAAATGCCAAAAAAGAATTGTTGGCGGTTGGCGAAGCTTGGTTAAAAGAAAACATCAGCAAAATTTTATTCAACAAAGAATACTACACCAAAGCCGAAAGAAAAGGAGCAATGGTCGCAATCAAAAATCAATTAGACGAATATCTTTTTGAAAAAGGTTACGAAAAAGATCAACGCGCTTTTGTGATTAAAAAATTAGTAGAAGTAATGGTTGATGAAGAAGTTACTAATTCTATTTTGAATGACAAACGCCGTGTTGATGGCCGTGCTTTGAATGAAATTCGCCGCTTATCCGCCGAGGTACAACTTTTACCTCGTGATCACGGCACTAGCTTGTTCTCTCGCGGTGAAACTCAAGTAATGTCTATTGTTACTCTGGGCGCTCCTGGCTTGGAACAATCTTTGGAAGGTTTGGATGGCCAAAGCAAAAAACGCTACATGCATCACTACAACTTCCCACCATATTCTGTTGGTGAAGCTTCCCCTCTTCGCGGCACTGGCCGCCGAGAAGTTGGTCATGGCGCTTTGGCAGAAAAAGCAATTATTCCAGTTCTACCAGAAAAAGCTGATTTCCCATACACCATTCGTGTCGTGAGTGAAACTCTCGGTTCTAATGGTTCATCTTCAATGGCTTCCACTTGCGCTTCATCTCTCGCCTTGATGGATGCTGGTGTCCCAATCAAAAAACCGGTTGTTGGTATTGCGATGGGCCTTGCTTCCAACAAAGACATGAGCAAATGGGAAGTTTTAACTGATATTCAAGATTTGGAAGATGGTGATGGTGGTATGGATTTCAAAATTACCGGCACTGATACTGGTTTAACTGCTATTCAATTAGACACCAAAACTGACGGTTTGACTTCCGAGATTATCAAAAAAACTTTGACTCAAGGCCGCGAAGCTTTGAATCAAATTTTGGAAGTTTCCAAAGCCGCAATTGCTGCTCCTCGTGCTGAATTATCAAAATACGCTCCTCGCATTATCAGCTTCAACGTTGATCCAGCAAAGATCGGCATGATTATTGGTCCTGGCGGCAAAACCATCAACAAGATTATTGATGAAACCGATGGTAATGTTAGTATTGATATTGATGATGACGGTTTGGTAATGGTTTGCGGCACTAACGCTGCGATGGTCGAAGAAGCGGTTCGTCAAGTAAAAGAAATTGTTCATGAATTTACTACCGGTGAAATTATCAAAGGAAAAGTGGTGCGCATGCTAGACTTCGGTGCCTTCATTCAATTAAACGCCAATCAAGACGGCATGGCTCACGTTAGCGAACTTGCCCCTTACCGCGTTGACAAGCCAGAAAATCTTCTCAATATTGGCGATGTGGTCACTGTAAAGATTAAAGAAGTTGACGACCAAGGAAGAATCAATTTAACCATGAAGAATTTGGATGACAATTTGCCTTTATGGAAAGATGAAAAAGGAAAATCTACCGGTATGGGAAATGGTTTCACTCCTCGTGACCGCGGACCACGCCGAGACGGCGCTTCTCGCCCTCCTTTCAGACCACGCGTCTAATTCTTGACTTTTACTTACTAATAAGTTAATATTTCTTAGTAAATTTACTAAAATTATCAGAAAATTATGTTAACCATCAAACTTGCAAAAGTAGGAAAAACCAACAAAAAAGTATTCCGTTTAATTATCGCCGAAAAAGGACGTGATCCATATGGTGAAGTTTTGGAAATCTTGGGTTCTTACAACCAATATGCCAAGCAATTACAGGCAAAAAAAGATCGTATCCAATACTGGCTAGATCGCGGCGCTCAAATGACTCCTTCCGTTAATAACTTATTAATCTCTAAGGAAATTATCGAAGGAAGTAAAGTGAGTGCTTCAAAAAAAGGTGAAACTAGCGAAAAAAGAAAGTCTCAAGTGGCTGCCAAGGCTGACAAAAAGAAAGCTGCTGAAGCCAAACCAGTTGAAGAAGAAGTTGTTGGAACTCCAGCAGAAGCTCCAGTAGAAGCTGCTCCAGAAGCCGAAGAAGTAAAAGAATAATTTTACTATTATTAGACAATAATTGACAAAAATAACTTTTCTGCTATAATAAAAATAAGCCATTTGGCTGTATTTATTAAAAATATAAGTTCTAAAAAATTGGCAGCAAATCCAATTCACGGAACCGACAAAAACCACTATGGAAAAAGACAAACAGTTCTTGGAAATGATCGTGAAGTCCATCGTCAGTGTCCCTGATGCAGTCGTCGTCGATCGCACCGTTGATGAAATGGGTGTACTCTTAACCTTAAAAATTGATCCAGCCGATATGGGCTATGTCATCGGCCGCCGCGGTCAAACCGCTCAAGCTATCCGCACCCTTTTGAAAATCGTTGGTGCAAAAAACAACTCCCGCGTCAACTTGAAGATCTATGACCCAGAAGGCGGAAAACATGTAAAAACAGAACGTGAACATAACACTTCACACAATGATGCTTCGGCAACTCAAATCCCAGACATTGATACTTCTGCGATTGATGACCTAAACATCTAACCCAAAATCTCAAGAACAAAAGACCCGAGCCAAAAGCCGGGTTTTTTGTTATGATAGAAATATATGAAAAAATTCAAAATTATTACTATCTTCCCTGAAATTCTCAAATCTTATTTTGGAGAAAGTATTATTGCGCGCGCGCAAAATAAAAAAATTATCAAAATAGAAAACTATAATCTTCGCGATTGGACCACCGACAACCATCGCACAGTTGATGACACGCCATACGGCGGCGGCGCCGGGATGTTGATGAAAATTGAACCGCTTTACAAAGCACTTAAAGATATAAAAAAGGGGGGCGCCAAAAAGAAAAGAAAAATTGTTCTAATGGCGGCTAGCGGAAATACCTGGACTCAGAAAAAAGCCAAAGAATACGCCAAACTGGATGAAGTTATTATTATTTGCGGACGCTACGAAGGCGTGGACGCGAGAATAAAAGAATTTATTGACGAAGAGATTTCGATTGGCGACTATGTTCTCACTGGCGGCGAATTAGGGGCGGCCGTGATGATTGATTCAGTCACTAGATTATTACCGGGGGTTCTCGGAAACGAATATAGCGCCATAGAAGAATCCCACAGTGAAGAAGGAATTTTGGAATATCCGCAATACACACGCCCAGAAGTTTTTCAGGTCGGCAAAAAAAATTATTCGGTGCCAAAAGTTCTCGTTGAAGGCAATCACAAACTGATTAATGAGTGGCGAAAAAAGGAGCAAGGAAGGAA
>CAZXPO010000041.1:0-4109 GCA_964643165.1 uncultured Gammaproteobacteria bacterium
GAAGAAATAAAAATCGGTATCGGCTCTGCTTTATTTATGGAAGACAAATTAAGCATGGAAATTCGCGGACGTGATATTGTTTCTGGGCTTCCACGCTCAATTAATGTTTCCAGTGATGATGTCACCGAAGCGATTCAAAATGAATTAGAAATGATTGTTGCTGCCGCCAAAAAAGTTTTGCAAAAAACGCCAGCTGAATTAGCGGCCGATATTATTGATAAAGGAATTATTATTTCTGGTGGCTCAGCCCTACTAAGAAATATTGATCAATTAATTTCTCGGGCCACTGGCGTGCCGGCCTACATTGCCGATGACGCCTTACTCTGCGTGGCCAAGGGAACCGGAATTGCTTTGGACAATCTTGATTCCTACAAACGAAGCATTTTGGCTACTAAATAACCGCTTTTTTAGCGGTTTTTTTTGTTAGCTACTTTAATTTTGGGCGAACTACTTAAAATTAAAACCGTTTAGACTTAATAATGATTTTTAAAATATTAAAATATTTTAAAATCTAGTTATTAAAATATGGTTATTGGAATAGACGCTTCACGAGCGAATAGACTTAGAAAAACTGGTACCGAATGGTACTCTTTTTATCTGATTAAAAATTTGGCGAAGCTGGATCAAAAAAATAAATATCTTTTATATTTGGATCAAGAGCCGAACGATGATTTAAAAGAAATAATTAAGAATAATAATAACTTTTCTTTTAAAGTCTTAAATTGGCCGCTGAACTTTTTTTGGACTTTGGGAAGATTATCTTTGGAAATGCTGGTTTGTCCGCCGAAGATTTTATTTATTCCGGCCCACACTATGCCTTTTTTCGCACCCAAAAAGACCATCGTCACCATTCACGATGTTGCTTTTGCGCGCGAAGATCGTTTATATCGTAGTGAAGAAGCGCAAACCGAAAAAAAATGGTCAAAAAAAATTATCAAATTTTTGGTTAAAATTTTCACTAGGGGTAAGTATCAAGCCAACACGGTAGATTATTTGGAGTGGTCAACTCGTTTTGCTCTCAAAAAAGCCGGGAAAATAATTACGGTTTCTGAATTTACCAAAAAAGAGATTTTAGAAATTTATTCTTTTGCCAAAACGGAAAAAATCACTGCGATTCACAATGGTTTTTCGGAAAATTATTTACCGATTAATAATCCAGAAAAAATTAATCAAATTTTGGCCAAGTATGGTTTGGAAAAACCTTTCTTGCTCTATGTCGGCCGTTTAGAGAAAAAGAAAAACACTCCTTTGTTGATTGAATCTTTTTCTATTCTCAAAGAACATTATCCGGAAATCAAAGAGAAGCTAGTTCTTATTGGTAATGCTGGATTTGGTTTTGATGAAGCAAAATATTTGGTGGAACAATTCAATTTAACCAGAAGCGTTGTTTCTACTGGCTGGATTGAAGAAGAAGATTTACCTTTTATTTTTAACGGCGCCACTTCTTTTATTTTTCCTACTCGGCACGAAGGTTTTGGTATTCCAGTAATTCAAGCAATGTCTTGCGGTGTGCCGACAGTTGCTTCCGACATTCCGGTTTTACGTGAAGTGGCCGGAGAAGCGGTTTTGTTTTTTGATGCCAACGACAAGGATGCTTTGGCAGAAGCGATGGCAAAATCAATTTTGAATGATAGTTTGCGGCAAGAATTAAAAGAACGGGGAATCAAGCGTGCCGCCAATTTTGGCTGGAAAAAATGCGCTCAAGAAACTCTTTCAGTGATTGAAAATTGGTAGCTCTCCGTGCTACAATAACAGATATGAAGAAGCGTTTGACGATTCTAGTTTTGGTGTTTCTGCTGGCTAACACGCCGGTCGCTTTTGCTGATTTTATTCCTAACGATTCTTTTTATCATAATCAATGGTATTTTTCTCGAATTGAGGCCGAAAAAGCTTGGGAAAAAACCAATTCCTCTCCTAATGTGGTGATTGCGGTTATTGATTCCGGAATCGACACCAAACACGAAGACCTAAAAGAAAATATTTGGATTAACGGCCAAGAAATTCCTGGAAACAATTATGATGATGATCATAATGGTTTTGTTGATGATGCCAATGGTTGGGATTTTATCAACAACGAACCAAATCCAAATCCGCAATTTTCCAATGCCTGGACTGAATCTGGTATTTCTCACGGAACCATTATTGCGGGAATTATTTCTGCCAAAGGAAACAACAACCAAGGTATTGCCGGTGTGACTTGGCAATCAAAAATTATGCCGCTCAAAGTTTTGAATGAACGCGGCGAGGGAAGATTGTCGAGCGTGGTTCGAGCCGTCGACTATGCTGTCAATAACGGAGCAGATATTATCAATCTCAGTTTTACTGGTTTTACTTATAGTGAATCTTTGCGTGAAGCCCTAGAAAGAGCCTACAAAAAAGGCGTCATTGTCGTGGCAGCGGCTGGAAACGAACAGAATGGCGGTGATGTTAACACAGACAAAAAACCAATTTATCCAGCTTGTTACAAAGGACATAACGGTGAAGACTTGGTGGTTGGCGTGGCGGCCACCGATGCCTTGGACCAAAAAACAAGTTTTTCCGGTTACAGCACCAAATGCGTTGATTTGACCGCGCCGGGAATTAGTTTTTTTAGCACCATCACCAAAGGCGGAAACGAAAAAGAAAAAAACAAAAAATATGATGGATATTGGTCCGGCACTTCTATGGCTTCGGCAGTGGTTAGCGGTGTGCTTGCCTTGACTATTCAAACCAATCCGGAATTGTCCGGACGCCAGGCGCTAGATATTGTTTTGGGTACTTCTGATAATATTTCTCAACTTAATCCAGCTTATAAAAATCAATTAGGTTATGGGCGAGTAAATGCTAATCGCTCGGTTTCTTTTGCTCAAGAACTATTATTTGAATATTCAAACTTGGTTGTAGCTGCACCGGCTTCAGCAATCTCCGGACAAGAACAGCCGAAAGTAAAAATTTTTTCTGTCTCCGGAGAATTGGTCAAAGAATTTGATCCTTTTCCGGGCTATCGTGGCGGGATAAAAATTGCTAACGGAGAATTTGACGGAAAAGATGGCCAAGATTTAGTTTTTGGCGCTAATGGCAACCAAATAAAAATTTTCTCTTTTGATGGCAAGCTAAAAAAACAATTTTATCCTTTCGCCAAAAATTACAAAGGAGCTGTTTCTTTGGCGGCTGCCGATTTTGATGGTGATGGCCTTGATGAAATTGTGGTGGCGCCAGCCGAGCAAGCCCTGCCAGTCAAAATTTTTAGTGCCGATGGAAAACTAAAAAAAGAAATCTATCCTTACGGGAAAAACTACAAAGGCGGTTTTAATATTTCAGCTGCTGATTTTGATGGTGATGGCAAGATAGAAATTGTGGTGGCTTCAATTAGTGTTCAAGAAAAAGTAAAAATTTTTAATGAGGCAGGCACTTTGCTAAAATCGTTTAATCCTTTTAATCTCAGTTACAAAGGCGGTATCAATATCGCGCCGATTCTTATTTTTGAAAAGGGCAACCAAAAAGGCAGCAATTTAGCCTTTGTTCCGGCCAGTGGAATGGAATCAGCAATTAGAATCTATAATGCCAAGTTTTCTTTGCAGCGCCAATTTCTCGCTTTTGACCGCAATCAGAAAAAAGGAGCCAACTTGGCTGCTGCCGATTTTGATAATGACGGCCTGTCGGATTTAGCTGCTGCTTCCACTAGCGGGACAATTTCTCAAATAAAATTATTTAACAGCGCAGGAAAAGAATTAAATTCTTTCCATCCTTATGGAGAAAATTTCAAAGGCGGTGTTAATTTGGGAGTAATAAAAATAAAAAATTAATTATATTGCTATGGCTAAGAAAGTTATTTTTGAAAAGAAAAATGTTCTCGTGGCTGGTGGCGCCGGTTTTCTCGGCTCGCACTTGTGCGATGAATTGGTTGGCACGGCAAAAGTTATTTGTATTGATAATTTTTCTTCCGGCTCGGAAAGAAATATTGACCACCTGTTGTCCAATCCGGATTTTGTTTTTATTAATCACGACATTAACTTACCGATTGATTTGGCTTCTTTGCCGGAATTAAAAAAATTCAAAGTGCAATTCCAGGGCATTCAAGAAATATATAATCTTTCCTGTCCAACTTCGCCAAAATATTTTGAAGAAAA
>CAZXPO010000042.1:0-3905 GCA_964643165.1 uncultured Gammaproteobacteria bacterium
CTGATCACTTGTTTGACTGGAGTGTATTCTTCTTTTGGCAAGGTAGTGGTGGCAGTGGTGTTGCCAACTGATAAATCTACCATACAAAATTTTCCAACAAGTGGAGGTTGGAAATCACATTTTAATTTAGCTCCGTTTTCATCAAAACCTCCGGTACCACATTCAGCAGCAGTAACGCAGCTTTCTCCTATTCCCGCCGCCATTAAATCCCCACAACTAATCAAAACTCCGGAAAGTATAAAGTAGATGCCAAGAAAATAAGTAAAAATTTTTTTAATTTTTTTTCCTTTGTTATTTTCCATATTTTTGATAATTATTTTCCAAGAAAAATTGCTTTATTATTTTTTTCACTAACTAAACTAATCATTTTTTTGATGATTGCTCGGCTAATATCTCGGCCGCCCAAACCGGCGACAAAATTGTTAATCACAATTTTTTGTCCTTGCAGGGCAGCGGATATTTCCAAATACAAAGGCGAAAAACTACCATTGCCGCTGGCTTTTTCCAAAACCGCGACCTGTTTGGCGTTTTTCAAAATTTCAGCAACTTCTTGATGTGGAAATGGGCGGAAGCATTTTATTTTTAGGATGCCGACATTTTTGTATTCTTTTTCTTTTAAGGTTTCTTTGATGGTGCCGACCACCGAACCAAGAGCAACAATAATAGTTTGTGGTTTTTTTGGTCCGCAATATTCAAGCAATCCATTGTCTATTAAAGCTTCTGATTTTTTTCGGTCAAAAATTTTCTGGAATATTTTATATTCACTGTTGATATCTTTACTTGTTGCCAATAAATCTTCGTGAAGTTTTTGCCTGGCTTCAAAATAATATTCTGGTCCGTAAAAATCACCGAGAGTGTTTGGATTTTTTGGATCCAAAATTTCATCTTTATTGATTGGTCTTTTTGGTAAGAATTTTTTGATTAAAGAAGCACTAGGAATACTGACCGGTTCAAAAAGATGAGTCAAAATAAAACCATCAACATTAACCATGGCTGGTAAGCGATGTTTTTCGGCAATTTTGTAGGCCAAAATATGTTGGTCAACGGCTTCCTGATGGTTCTCGGCAAAAAATTGCAACCAACCGGCATCACGAATGGTCATAATGTCGCTTTGATCGTTCCAAATGTTGATTGGTGCGGAAATGGCGCGGTTGGCGTCAGTCATCACTACTGGCAAACGTAGTCCGGCAATACAATAAACCACTTCATTCATCAAAAGTAGGCCTTGTCCGCTAGTTGCACTATAAACTCGAGCGCCAGCGGCGCTGGCTCCCATCACAATTGAAGCGGCAGAGAATTCACTTTCCGCGCGGACATATTCAAAACTAGATTTTCCGCTAGCATGAAGAGCGGCCAAATCTTCAACGATGTGGGTTTGAGGAGTAATTGGGTAAGCACTGACAACTTCTGGTTGAATATTGGCAATCGTTAGAGCGATAGCGTGGGAACCTTCTAATAATTGTTTGTTGTTTTTCATATTAAAAATCTTCTTTCATTTCAATAGCTTTAACTGGACATTCATGAGCACAAAGCGCGCAGCCTTTGCAATAGTCATAATCAACAAAGGCTTTTTTTTCTCTCATTTCGATACATCCTTCTGGGCATACTTTTGCGCACATCGAACAACCGATGCACTTTTTATGATCTATTTCTGGACGGAAAGTTCTCCAGGATCCAGTTTTGTTGTTGAGTGAATTATTTTTGTTTTTCATAAGCTTCTTTAATGGCATTTATGTTTTGTTGAACAATTTTTTCTCCCTTGTCTTGGAATTTTTCGGCAATTGCTTTTTCTAGGCTCTTCAAGTTGATTAGTCCGCTGGCTTTGGCGAAGGCGCCGAGAATAACTGTGTTAACAATATTTTTACCCAAAATTCTCAAAGCAATTTCGGTGGCAGGGGTAGCAAAAATATTTTTTTCTTTTATTTTTATCCCCGTTTCTTGAAAAATATTTTCGGCCAATTCTTTTGGATTTTTTGGACTATTAATAACAATCAAGGTTTTATCAGAAATTCCGGCAAAAATACTTTTTTGGCTTAAGAGGGTGTTGTCTTGAATGATTAAAAAATCTGGATGATAAATTTGTTCTTTTAGGATAATAGGTTTTTTTGAAAGACGAGCAAAAGCCATGATTGGCGCGCCAGTTCTTTCAACACCAAAAAGAGGGAAGGCCTGTCCTTCTAATCCGGAAAAGAATCCGGCAATAGCGAGAAGTTCAGCGCCGGTTACAACGCCTTGTCCGCCTCTTCCATGTAGTCTGATTTCTGTCATATTATTTTTGAGTTTCGGCATTGTCTGTTGCTTGTTCTGTGGCATCAATAGCAGTACCGTTTTTAATTAATTCTTTGATCATACTTTCCAATTCTTCTTCGGTGATTAAGCCGTCAACTTGATAGTTGTTGACAAACCAAGTTGGTGAACCAGTGAGTTTTAAAGTAGTGGCCGCTTCCATATCGGAATTGATTACGCCAAGATATTTTTGGCTAGCCATACATTCCAAAAAAGTCTTTTCGTTAGCACCAAGATTAACGGCAATTTTTGTTAAATCTTCGGCGGAAGAAATTTTTCCTTGCAAATCAAAAAGTTTGTCGTGCATTGGCCAGAATAAGCTATTGCCACTTTTTTGCTGTTCGCCAGCGCAAAGAGAAGCCATGGAAAGAGACAATGATTCTTCGTGCAAAATAAGGTTGCGGTAGATTAGTTTTACTTGCTGGCCGTATTTGGTGATAATTGATTTGATTGCCGCTTGATTTTCTTTGCAGTAAGGACAAGCAAAATCTGAAAATTCAACAATTATAATTTCTGATTCAGGATTGCCAAGATATGGACGGCCCTGTCCTTCGACTAAAAGCTTGATCAAATCAGGTCTTTGCCCAGAATAAAGAGCTTCTCGATCGGCATTAATTTTTTTGACGCTTTGATAAATATAAATTCCGGACATGGTCACCAGGGAGATGATGATTGCTCCTAAGAGCAGAATAATAACCCCCCACCATTTTTTGTACCATGGTTTTAGTTTGTTTTTGTGGCGTTCTTTCATCTCTGCCAGCCTGATGCGATCTTGCAATTTGTTGTCCATATTAATTGAAAAAATCACTAATTTTTAGTATCATTATTATATCATAAATTATTGGTTGATAAAACGCATGAAATTAGTTTCTTGGAACATCAATGGTATTAGGGCGGTAATAAAAAAAGGTTTCACAGATTTTATTCGGACGAACTCGCCCGATGTTTTGTGTTTACAGGAAATAAAAATTTCTGAAGCAGTCCAGAAAGAAACCGAATTTGATTTTGCCGGCTACCAAGAATATTGGAATAGTGCAAAACGTCCCGGCTATAGCGGCACAGCCGTCTTGTTGCGTGATGATTTTCCGCGTCCTTTGAGTGTCAAAAATGGTTTTGGTGAAGAAGTCTTTGACCAGGAGGGAAGAACGCAGGTTCTGGAATTTGCCGATTTTTATTTGATTAATTGCTATTTTCCCAATGCCAACGCTGAACTTTCCCGTCTGAATTACAAAATGGACTATAATGATTATTTAACAGAAAATTTACAAAAACTAGAACAGAAAAAACCAGTAATCATTTGCGGCGATTTTAATGTCGCCCATCAAGAAATTGACTTGGCGCGCCCGAAAGAAAATATTGGCAATCCCGGATTCACCAAGGAGGAGAGGTTTTGGCTGGACAGTTTCCTCAAAAAAGGTTTTATTGACACTTTTCGCTTGATAAACGGTGAAAAAATTCAATATTCTTGGTGGAGTTATCGCGCTTTGGCGAGAATTAGGAATGTTGGTTGGCGGATTGACTATTTTTGCGTTTCTTCAAAAATCAAAAAAAACATCAAGGACGCTTTTATTTTGGACAAAATAGAAGGTTCCGATCATGCCCCGGTTGGCATTGAAGTG
>CAZXPO010000043.1:0-3813 GCA_964643165.1 uncultured Gammaproteobacteria bacterium
TCTCCACCCATCTTCGGTTTTTTCCAAATCACCATCCAATTCAAAACCGGAAGCTTTGGCGTGTCCACCACCTCCCAATTTTTGAGCTAAAACAGAAACATTTACTTCAGAATTAGCGGTGCGTAAACTGCCTTTTAATTTTCCTGGCGCATCTTGACGCAGAAGCATAATCGCTTTAGCACCCGAAATATTACTAATAAATCCGGCAATCTCACCGAATAAATCGCTGTGTAAAGTATGCGACAAATCATCGCCCGGCAAAAAATCTTGATAGCCGGCCGCCAACATTGCCGATTTCAAATCGTCTTGGCTCAAAACTGAAAAAGCAAAACTATATTTGGGATTGAAGCGCAAATTTTCCAAGGCCAAACCCCAAAGTTTGATGGTCAACAAATCTTGATTATTTTTTAAGACCGCGGAAATTTTGGTAAAACGCGCGCCATAAGTTAACATTTTGGAAGCAATATTAATTGTTTCCGAACTGGTGCTTGGATAAAGAAAATTTCCCGTGTCGGTTAAAATGCCGGTTAAAATACTGTCGGCCAAGTCGCGAGTAAATTCTATTTTTTGATTTTGGCAAAAATGATAAAGCACTTCGCAAGCCGCCGAGGCTTCCGGCTGTCTGATTTCCAAATCCGCCCAAGCATAAACTTGCGGATGGTGATCAAACTCAATAAAAAACGGACGAGCCTCTGGTGATTTTTTTAATTCTTCTTCAATTTGTTCTTTGATCCCGGTTCTCCCCAAAGCACCACAATCAACAACGACTACCACATCATAATTTGACAACTGTCCAGAAAAGGATGAAGAAATTTTATTAGTAGAAGCGAGAAAATTAAAAGGCCCTTCTTTTTTATCAATACAAAAAGCATCAACAGCAATGTTGAGGCTTTGAGCAATTAAAACCATGATATTAACTGAGGAAATAGCGTCGCCATCGGGGTTAATATGACCAATCACCAAAATGTGCTTGGCAGTTTTAATTTTATTAAAGGCAATTTTGTATTTTTCTTCAAAATTCATAATCATCAACAACAATTTCGTCCTCTCTTCCTTCGCTGATTTTTTGAAGTAGATCCTCGATTTTTGAAGCTTCCTTTTCGGTCGGATCAAAAACCCAGGTTAGTTTTGGTACTTCGCGCATCTTGGTTCTGGCTTGCAATTTCTTGGCGAAATTGCCAGAATTTTTTCGTAAAGCTGCCAAGGCACTACCGGCAAAATTTTCTGGCAAGATAGAGATTTTTACTGAAGCGTAGCGTTGATCAGAAGAACAATTAACAGATAAAACCGTTACCAAAGCTTCTGAAAATTCCAAATCACGCGAAATAATCGCGGCCAATTCTTTTGATAATAGTTCATCAAAACGTAATTTGGACATAAATAATTAGAGCAATTTATCAATAACTTTTTCTTCACGATACATTTTGATAATATCGCCTTCTTCGATAATTGGATTTCCTTCAAAACGCAAACCGCATTCCAAATCTTTTTCTACTTCTTTGACATTCTGCTTTCCAGACTGCAGTTGAGTTAATTTTCCGAGAGCAACCATTTCGTCACCACGCATCACTTCGACGAGAGTATCAACCAAGGCGCGGCCATCCAAAACTTTTCCGCCGACAATTTGGGCCCGTGGTTCAGTGCGGAAAATTGCTAAAATCTTGATTCTTCCTTCATCAATACGATTGATTTCTGGCTTCACCAATAATTGCATTTCGCCGGTCACAAATTTGATTAAATCATAAATCACGGTAAAAGTTTTTACTCTCACGTTTCGTTCGCGAATCAAATTTTCAATTGCTGGCGTGAGACGAATATTAAAACCAATCAAAATAGCATCGGAATCTTCGGCGCGTTTTACATCACCTTCAGTAATATTACCCAGACCTTTGGAGATAATTTTTGCTTTTACTTTTTCAGTGTTTATTTTTAATAATGATTCTTCAATTGCTTCAGCGGATCCCAAAAAATCAGCCTTAATGAGCAAATTAACTTTTGGAATATTTTCATCATTTGAATTTTCATTTATCACCTGATGCTCGGTGCTTGGGCGCATATTTCTCATCTTTACTTTAACACCTTCTCCTGCCTCCAAAATATCACCAACTGCCGGAGAAAGTTTTAGTCCCAAAATTTTTACTGGAGTACTTGGACCAGCAGAAATAATACTTTCACCTCGATAATTTTTTAGGGCTTTTACTTTGCCGTAGATAATTCCATTAAAACAAAGTTGGTCGCCGATAGATAAAGTGCCATTTTGGATTAAGATTGTGGCAACTGGACCAGCTGCTTTGTCGACATTTGATTCAACGACTGTGCCGGCAGCACTAGATTTTGGATTGGCTTTTAAAGAATCTCCCAGTTCAGCTTCTGAAACCAAAACTAGCATATCCAAAAGATTTTCAATACCAGTTCCTTCTTTGGCGGAAACTGGAACACAGATTGTTTTTCCACCCCAATCTTCAGGAGTGATGTTTAGTTGAGTCGCTAATTCTTGTTTGGTGCGATCCAAGTCAGCTTCTGGTTTGTCAATTTTATTAATTGCGACAATATAAGGAATTTTGGCCGCCTCAATAATGCGAAAAGCCTCGATAGTTTGTAGTTTTACGCCATCATCAGCTGCCACCACTAAAATTGCGATGTCAGCAACCTTGGCGCCGCGACTTCTCATCGCCGTGAAAGCTTCGTGCCCTGGAGTATCGATAAAAGTTAAAACTTTTTCTTTTCTAACGACTTGATAAGCACCAATGTGCTGAGTAATTCCACCTGCTTCACCAGCAACAACATTTGATTGACGAATCGAATCTAATAATTTTGTTTTTCCATGATCAACGTGCCCCATCACCACAATAACCGGCGGACGATCTTCCATGTTTGCTGTTTCTTCTTTTTCTAGAATATCAAAGAGTTTATTTTTTTCGTCTTCAGTTTCATCGTCACCAACTTTCGGCTGAACATCCAAAAACAAATCACCGCCAATAATCATCGCAGTATCAAAATCAATTTTTTCATTAATGGAAGCAAAAACCCCATTTTTCATCAGTTCGGCCAAAATTTTGTTGACTGGCACTTCGGAGATTTCGGCAAAATCACGAACTGAAAGAGCATGAGGAATATAAACAACCCTCTTTTCCCGTTTTGCGTCCTCCTCTTTCATTTTCTGAGTCAAAGCGGCTTTTTTGAGATCTAATTGATGTTTTAAAATTGACCAATTTTTAATAATTTTCTTGGCAGTGTTATTGTCAACCTTAATTGCCCGCTGACCAATATTAAAACCCATTTGAGGTAAAAGGTCTTTTAACTCTTGCGGGCTGATTCTCAGGGTTCTGGCCAATTCGGTAATATTCATAAAAAAATAATTAATTTGAGTAATTCGCAGTTAAGCGTGCTTTAATACTACTTTATTTTTCGATATTCGTCAACCCATTTTTTTTGAAATTACAGCCAATTATTGGACTTTACAAGAACACAGATATCTGCTAAGCTTTGAGTAATTCCCCTTATCTGGGGTTTATAAATAATTTACTGTTTTCGAAATCGCAAAGCGGTTTCCGGAAGGTTGTCTCTCGCTTGAAATAAAATTAAATTCCTGTTTTTCTCGTTTCACCAAAAGCACTCCCATGATTAAAAATATAAAAAAATTGAAAAAATTTTAAAAGCTCGTTTCGAGCCCTAGTTTTTAATCAAAAATCACTATTTTATTTCGCGAAAACCATCCTCCGTTCGAAATACAGACGCAAATATTATGAATTATCTCATTCCAGCGCTCTGTCTTGTCGGCGGTTTTTTTGTTGGCTATTTTGCTTATCGTTT
>CAZXPO010000044.1:0-3768 GCA_964643165.1 uncultured Gammaproteobacteria bacterium
GTGGTCGCTAAAAAGAAAAAATAGTCTTTATTTTAAAACTTTATTGTTTTGAAAAAATAAAAAATCGTCCGGGAAACCGGACGGTTTTTGTTTATCAATTACTGAGGCTTTATTTATTTGATTTGTGGAATAATTATTAGATGAAATATAAAACGTATTTGATTTTAATAATTATTCCGTTGGCGGCCTTCTTTTTTATACCAACCTTTTCAAGGTCTAATTTTTTGCGATTGATATTTTTTGATGTCGGACAAGGAGATGCTAGTTTGATTATCCTTCCGGATGGTCGAAAAATTTTAATTGATGGCGGTCCGGATAATCAAGTTCTATTTAGTCTGGGAAGATATTTAAATTTTTTTGATCGTAATTTTGATTTATTAATTTTAAGCCACGAACATGATGATCATCTTTTTGGCTTGGTGCAAGTAATAAAAAGATATCGAATCGGTAAAATTATCCATGCCGCTTCTTATTGCAAGACTAGTTTGTGCCAAGAGTTTTTTGAAACCGCAAAAAAACAAAATATTGAAGTTGAAGAAATTAAAAGCCAGCAGAAGATAATTTTTGCTCCCGATTGTGTTTTGGATCTTTATCCGCCGGAAAATTTATTAGCTAAAAATATTAATAACCGCTCAATTGCTTTTCGTTTGGATTGTTTTGGCGCAAAGATTTTTATGGCTGGTGACGGAGAATTAGCTAGAGAGGAGGAATTGCTTTCAGAAAGCAATGATTTAAAGTCCACAATTTTCAAAGCTAGCCATCACGGATCTAACACTTCTAATAGTGAAAATTTTATAAAAAAAATTAATCCTTCCTTAATAATTATTCCAGTTGGTGCGGAAAATAATTTTAAACATCCGGCAAGTAGCACCTTGGAGCGTTTTGAGTCCCTGGGGATAAAGTATTTTAGAACTGATAAAAATGGTAATATTAGCCTAAAATTTTTGGGGAAAACTTATCCACAGCTGACTATTGACAAAGAATAGTTCCTGTGATATATTTATTAGTTATTAAACAACACGAAAGGCCAATTTTGACGGGTCAGGCACGACAAGCATGGGGATTTTCTTGCTAGGGTTTTTTGGGCTTACAGTAATTGATAAACAAATTATCAATTGCTGCGAGCTCTGGAATTCCTAGAAGAGATTTTCTTGCCTACCCGTCTAAGTTGGTCTTTTTTTGTTTTTAAAAAAACTATCCATTTTTTTGGATAGTTTTTTAATTAATTGGTGGTTGAAGTTGCTGTTGGAGGAGTGGAGCTTGCGATAGGCGGAGTGCTGGTGGCGATTGGTTTGGTGCTAGTGGCAGTTGGTCCGACCAAGCAAACCGCTTGCCAAGGAACATAATGGGATTTGAATCTTTTAGTAACTACTTGTCCATCAGCATAAGTTACTGTGTAATCAAAGAAAGCATCGGCACCATTATGAGCACTTTCTGTGCATTTGGTTTCTCCTGGTTTTAAATCAGGAGAAACGATGGTTTTTTTGGGGGCGGGTTTTACAATATTAAAGATAGTTGGTTTGGTGCTTGAAGCGACCCGTCCATCTTTTACACCCCAAAAATCAAAATAAATATCATTTCCAGAAATCCTAGATTGAATTAAAATATAATTTTTTGTGTCGTTAATAAAGCGGACGTCTGGATTTGGAATATAAACAGCAGCATCCGTTCCGGCTGGTTCATAATATGAAACACGATAAGAGTGGTTTTGTCTGGCAGTAATCGGCAGGCCAGTTGCTAGAGCAGAACGAAAAAGAGTGGTGGCGACTTGGCATAATCCGCCGCCAAACTCGCGAACGGTTTTATTTCCTTTAATTACTAATTCTGGATAGTAACCGCTTGCTTCACTGACATCGCCGAGTTGTTTTACTAAAGAAAATTCTTCACCTGGTTTTATTAATAATCCTTGGACAGAATTTGCTCCAACAGTAATATTCTTTTTTCGACTCGCTGATGAGCCGGCAAAATTAGAATGACCAGTTCCTAATAATTCCTTGATTACAATATCTCCCTCTTCCATGGAAACGATCGGAATTATTTCTAATTCTAAGTCTATTTCTGTTGATTTCTTTTCTAAAATTTCTTGAACAATTTTTTCGGCTGATTTTTCAAGATTGATTTTTCTGCCTTCCACTCCTGATTGCCAGAAAGACATTCTTCCAGAAACGATTTTAAAACGGGGCTCTTCCGCTTCTTGGTCAAAGCGAGATGACAAATCCTTGGTGATGAAAGCTTTTATTTTTTCGCGATCAAAATCAATCACACCTTCATTTCCAGTTTTAATCCAAGAGATTAATTCAGATTTTTTAACTGTGGAATAATAATCTTTTGCTTTAACTTTAATTGGCGCCAATTTGCCAATTTCTTCCGCTTCGGAAATTATTTCTTCTAAATTTTTGGTATTAGTTTCTGGTTCTAAAATATTTGTTTCCAAATAAACTGGGTTATTTTCAAGATTGGCGAGCAAGGAGCGGCTTTTTTTAATAGCTGCTTCATAGTTTAGAGTTAGACCTTTTTTTTCTGGCACGATTTCTATTCCTCCTTGGTTATTTAATTTTAGAAAAGCGTTTTCGCTAGATATTTCTTGGTCGGAATAATTATTTTTTAAAACAGTAGCGACTACTTCCGGAGAAATATTATAAGCTGCTTCTAGTTGAAGAATTTTCCAGTTGCCAAAGATCCAGCGAGAAAAACTGGTTAGCCAATCATTTTCCCTTCCTTGGTCAAAGGCGTTTTTTAAAGTAAGGGAACGATTGATTGAGAAAGCTTCTTGGGTAAAATCAACTGAATCGGCAATAGCCTCTTTTGGAATGTTGATTTTTTTGCCGTTAAGTTCAAAAGTTAAGCCATTTTTTTCAAGAAGTTCAGCTTGGTCATCTATTTTTTGCCGTGCTTCATCTTCGGTGAGGCCGCCCAAAGAAATACTGCCGATACTTATTCCTGGGTAGATGCGAGATTCGTATTTTTTTGCCCAAGCAAGATGGGCGAGCATTAATAAAAAGACCAAAAGCAAAGCTATTGGAATTGAAAGATAAAGCCAAATTTTGAGACGGGAACTGATTTTTTTCATTTTTCTTGAATTTTTAAAATTTCATTTAAAATTTCCTTGGCTTGATTTGGTTTTTCGTTAGTAATCAGCTTCGGTGAGGTTGCTGATTTTATTTCTATTTCCAAAGTTTCACCAATTTTAACGTTCTCAGATAAAAATTTTTTTGGCCAAATATAAAGACGGCCGTCGTGGTCTTGTAGAATGGCCTGATCTTTTTCGAAATCTTTTATTTTTACAGAAAACATATTATTTTCCCTGGATGGTAATCAAGGGATTTTTTAATATTTTTAAAATAATTGTTAATACCCCTTCTTCGAGAGAAGCTTCTATTTTTTGCGGGTCAACTTCTACTGGTAAAATAATAGAGCGGGAAAATGGTCCCCAATAACATTCGCGACAAAGGTAATATTCTTCACGAATATTTTCTTTTAGTTCACGAGTTCCCTTGATGGTTAATAAGTCATGATTTAAATTGATATTTAAATCTTCGGCGCGCGCTCCAGCGATGGTTGATTTGATGATCAACTTGTCTTCTTGTTGGTAAATATCAACCGCTAATTGCCCTTCGGCAGCAATCACTCTTGGCCAGGCTGACTCTTCAGAAAGAAAAGAATCTTCTGGTTCAATATTTTTTTTTGAAGAAAAAAGTTTATTCATAAGATATAAAAAATGGTGGGCCCGTGCAGACTCGAACTGCAGACCTCTACGATGTCAACGTA
>CAZXPO010000045.1:0-3736 GCA_964643165.1 uncultured Gammaproteobacteria bacterium
TTAAAGAATATTTATTAAATAATTATCGCGATATTTTGAAAGAAAAAAAATAAAAATATGTTGGATCAATCAAAAGTAAAAACAAACTGGGATCTGAGTAGCTTGTTTTCTGATGATAACGACAAAATGATGGATGAAAGATTAGTGGCAGTAGAAAATGCTGCTAATTTTTTTGTTAATAAATGGCAAAATCGTCAGGATTATTTGATAGACGGAAAAATTTTAAAAGAAGCGCTTGATGATTACGAAAATTGGCAGAGAAATTACGGCGAAGATGGCGGCTTATGCTATTATTTTGAACGCCGTGTGTCTTTGGAACAAAACAATCCAGAAGTTAAAGCCAAATACAACAAGTATTTTAATTTGGCGGTTGATACTAGCAATAAAATGCAATTTTTTACTTTGTCGCTGGCAAAAATTATTCCAGAAAAACAAAAAGAATTTTTGGCTAATAATAATTTCACAGAATATCATCATTTTTTGGAGAAGATTTTCAATAAAGCATCGCACTTGTTATCTGAGCCGGAAGAAGCGTTAATTAATTTAAAATATTTATCTTCCCATGATTCTTGGGTAAAATTGGTGTCCGGCGCTTTGTCCAAAGAAAGCCGTCAGTTAATGATGGATGATGGAACTTTGGAAGATTGTAGTTTTGAGAAGATTTTAGCTTTAATCGATAATCAAAACAAAGAAGTTCGCAATCGTGCCGCGGAAGCTGTTAATGAAATTTTAACAAAACATCTTTCTCTTGGTGAGGCAGAGTTCAATGCAATTTTGGAAAACAAAAAAGTTGATGACGAATTAAGAAAATTTACTCGTCCTGATGACAGCCGCCATTTATCTGATGATATTTCTAGTGAATCAGTAGATTTGCTTTTAAGTAGTGTTGCTAATCATTTTGATATTTCTCAAAGATTTTATCAATTAAAAGCCTCTTTGTTTGGGCAAGAAAAATTAACTTACCCGGAAAGAAATATCGCTTACGGAAATTTAAATAAAGAATTTAGTTTTGCCGAAGCTACCGATTTGGTTTATAAAGTTTTAAATAATTTGGATCAAAAATTTGTCGACATTTTTCAGAGATTTTTGGAATCAGGGCAAGTTGATGCTTACCCGAAAGTCGGTAAAACTGGCGGTGCTTATTGTACTTATGATTTATTAACCCAGCCGGTTTATATCCTATTAAATTTTACCGGCAAACTGCAAGAGGTGATTACTATCGCTCACGAATTTGGCCACGCCATCAATAATGAGTTGATGAGAGAAAAACAAAATAGTCTTAACTTTGGTAGCTCAATGGCAACGGCCGAAGTGGCGAGCACTTTTATAGAAAGTTTTGTTTTGGATGAAATAAAAAAATCTGCCGATGAAGAATTAAAATTGGCGATTATTATGATGCAATTAAATGGGGCGGTTTCTAGTATCTTTCGCCAAGTTGCTTGTTACCAATTTGAACAAGAACTTCATTCTTCATTCCGCCAATCTGGTTATTTATCTGCCAAAGAAATCTCCGGAATTTTTTCAAAGCACATGAAAAATTATCTCGGCGATTCTGTTGATTTTTCCGATGGTTCAGAAAACTGGTGGTTATATTGGAGCCATTTGAGAACTTTCTTTTATGTTTATTCTTACGCCAGTGGTCTGTTAATTGCCAAATCAATGCAGAGTGCTTATCGTCAAGATAAAAATTATCTAGAAAAAATAAAAGAATTTTTAAGTGCCGGAAAATCTGCTTCTCCGGAAGATATTTTCTTAAAATTGGGTATTGATATCAAAAGTGCAAAATTTTGGGAGAGTGGTTTGTCTGAAATAGACAACCTTTTATTAGAAGCGAATGAGCTGGAGAAAAAATTAGGGAAGAACTAGAAAAACAAGCTGGCCATTCAGTTATTTCTAAAACAAAATTTATCGCTTTGGAAAAAGTGGAATTTGAGGGTAATAAGATTCCAAGATTTGAATATTTAGGAAAATGAGTTGTCGACAATTTGTCGACACTTGAAATCCAGTTAGTTACAAACTGTAACCATCTGAATCCTATTTATCTTGCTTTTAACCCGTATTTATGATAATTTAAGCTCTGTAAATACTTAAATATTATCCAAAAATATGTCAGATAATAACCAAGCCCAAAATCAAAGAACTTCTTTTCCGGACCTAGAACAAAGTGCCCTGTCTTTTTGGAATATTAACGAAATTTTTCAGAAATCAGTCAACAAAGAAGCTCCAAAAGGCGACTATGTTTTTTATGATGGTCCTCCTTTTGCCACCGGCACACCGCATTATGGCCACTTAGTTGGCAGCATTTTGAAAGACGTTGTGCCACGTTATTTCACCATGAACGGCTATCGGGTTGAACGTCGTTGGGGTTGGGACTGTCATGGCTTGCCGATTGAAAATATTGTGGAGAAAGAATTAGGCACCAAAACCAAAAAAGAAATTGAAGATTTGGGAGTGGCAAAATTCAACGACCTTTGCCGTTCCAAAGTGATGACTTACGCCGGAGAGTGGGAAAAGATTATTAATCGTCTCGGACGCTGGGCGGATATGAAGGATTCTTATCGCACCATGGATTTGAATTTTATGGAAAGCGTTTGGTGGGCCTTCAAAGAATTGTGGGACAAAGATTTGGTCTACAAAGATTATCGCTCCATGCACGTTTGTCCGCGCTGTGAAACTACTTTATCTCAATCCGAAGTCACTGAAGGTTATCAAGATATCAAAGACCTTTCGGCAACTGCCAAATTTGAACTCGTTGATGAACCGGGAACTTTTGTTTTGGCTTGGACTACTACTCCTTGGACTTTGATTGGCAATGTTGCTTTGGCAGTTGGCGCTGACATTGATTATGTTAAAATAAAAAGTGAAGACATTGTTTATATTATCGCCAAAGAATTAGCAGAGAAAGTAATGAGGGACAAGTCTTTTGAGGTTCTGGCTGAAATGAAGGGCGCAGACTTGATTGGCAAAGCCTATAAACCTTTGTTTGATTATTATGCCACTGATGAAAAATTAGAAAATCGTGAAAACGGTTGGAAAATTTATGACGCCGAATTTGTCACTACTACTGACGGTACTGGTGTAGTACATATCGCTCCCGCTTTTGGTGAAGATGATATGAATCTTGGCCGAGAAAAGAAATTACCTTTCGTTCAGCACGTGGGTATGGACGGAAAATTCAAGCCGGAAGTATTGGCTTTTCCGGGTTTGCACGTCAAACCAGTTGGCGATCACACGGCCACCGATGTGGAAGTAATCAAATATTTGGCGGGTCAGGGAACTTTATTTCATAAAGAAAAATATGAACACAGTTATCCTCATTGCTGGCGCTGTGATACTCCGTTGATTAATTACGCTACTTCTTCTTGGTTTGTTGGTGTCACCAAAATCAAAGAGCAATTATTGGAGAGTGCCAAAAATATTAATTGGTCTCCGGACTACATCAAGAACGGCCGTTTTGGAAATTGGTTAGAAGGTGCTCGTGATTGGTCTATTTCTCGCCAGCGTTTTTGGGCGAGCGCTTTGCCAATTTGGGAATGTGCTTGCGGCGAAAGAAAAATAATCGGCAGCGTTGCTGAATTAGAAAAATTAAGCGGCCAAACAATTACTGATATTCACAAAGACAAAGTTGATTTGCTAACTTTCAAATGTGAAAATTGCGGCGGCGAAATGCATCGCGTGCCCGATGTGATGGATTGCTGGTTTGAGTCTGGCTCCATGCCTTATGCTCAATTGCACT